>NZ_JAALDZ010000237.1:0-2268 GCF_014145125.1 Dietzia sp. CQ4
CGGGCCCGCACCGACCACCGCGACCCGCCGGCGCGTGGGCGCCACGGTGAGCACCAGCTCCGTCTCCCGGCCCGCGCGGGGATTGACCAGGCACGACGCCCGCTTGTTGGCGAAGGTGTGGTCGAGGCACGCCTGGTTGCAGGCGATGCAGATGTTGATCTCGTCGGCCCGCCCCTCGGCGACCTTGGCGGCGAACGCCGGGTCCGCCAGCAGCGGCCGCGCCATCGACACCAGGTCGGCCTGCCCGCTCGCGAGGATCCGCTCGGCCACATCCGGGGTGTTGATGCGGTTGGAGGCGATCACCGGCACCCCCACGGTCTGCTTGAGCCGGGCCGCCAGGTCGACGAACGCCGCCCGCGGCACCGAGGTGACGATGGTGGGGATGCGGGCCTCGTGCCAGCCGATCCCGGTGTTGAACACGTCGACGCCCGCGGCCTCGAGGCGCTCGGCGAGCTCGGCGGTCTCGTCCCAGGTCTGCCCGCCCGGCACCAGGTCGAGCACGCTGATGCGGTACTGGATCAGGAACTCCGGGCCCACCTCGGCGCGGACCCGGCGGACGATCTCCTCGGGGAACCGCATGCGCTTGCTCGCGGTGCCACCCCACGCGTCGGTGCGCTGGTTGGTCCGGGCCGCGAGGAACTGGTTGATCAGGTACCCCTCGGAGCCCATGATCTCGACGCCGTCGTACCCCGCCCGGCGCGCCAGTCGTGCGGCCCGCACCCAGTGGTCGATGGTGCGCTCGACGCCCCGCGAGCTCAGGGCCCGCGCCTTGAACATGCTGATGGGCGACTTGGTGGACGAGGCCGAGCGGACGAACGGTTGATAGCCGTACCGGCCGGCGTGCAGCAGCTGGAGCAGGATGTGCGAGCCCTCGGCGTGGACGGCGTCGGTGAGGCCGCGGTGCTTGTCCGCCATCCGCCGGCTGGCCATCATCGACCCGGCAGGGAGCAGCCAGCCCTCCACGTCGGGGGAGAACCCGCCGGTGACCATCATGGCGGTGCCGCTGCGCGCCCGCTCGGCGAAGTAGGCCGTGAGCTCGGGCAGGTGCTTGCTGCGGTCCTCGAGTCCGGTGTGCATCGACCCCATGACCACGCGGTTGCGCAGGGTGAGAGGCCCGACGACGAGGGGGCTGGTCAAGTGCGGGTGGCTGGAGCTCATGGGGCCCATTGTGCCCTGACCGGACCGGACCTTACCCGCCGGTAAGGTCGTGTCGCGCGGAACCGTGATCAGTAGCGGAGGATCGCGCCGACCGAGTTGCCGTGCGGGAGGGCCTCGAGCACCACGAGCCGTCCGGAGGTGGCGCAGGTGTGGCCCACGGCGTCGTCGAGATCGCCCGGCTGATCCTCCGGACGACAGGCCGCCCCGGTGAGGATCAGCGTCTCCACCCGGCCCTCGGAGGCCGCGGTGACGATCTCCCTGGGGTCGCTCACCCCGAGCCCGGTCCCGAGGGCTTCCCCGAACCGCTCGGTCGCCGCTGCCGCGTCGGCGCTGAGGACGGGCTGGACGATCGGCCACGCCTTCTCCTGCAACTCCGCGCCGCCGGCGTGGTCCGGGTTCCCTGCCACCACGTCGTCGAGGAGGTGGGGGTAGGACAGCTCCTCCCTGAGCATCGGGTGGTGCTCGGCCACCGCCGCCAGGACGAGCGGTCGGCGGTCGGGCCCCGCGAGCAACTCGTCGATACCCGCCGCCACCTGACGGAAGAACTTCTGCAGCATCACGCGGTCCACCTCGCCGCCGGCACCGTGCCCGTGGAAGGCGGCGGTGCCCCCGGCCGCGGCCTGGTGCTGGAGCTGGGGCTCGCGCTCGGTGCGACCCTCGGCGTCCTCCATCGACGCCGGCGCGGTGCCGATGTCCCGCTCGTGGACCGAACCCCGGGTGGCCTCGAACAAGCGCACCGAGTTCTGGCTCAGGGCCAGGATGAGGAACTCGCCGTCGCCGACCGCGGACGGGACCAGGGGGCGGACGGCGAACGAGTCGGACACGTGGACCAGTTCCGGCATCTCCGTGCCCAGCCGGAAGGCCCGTGCGATCCCGGGGGCGGCGTAGAGCGCCAGTCCGTGGGCGGTGTGCTGCCAGAAGGGGTCCTCGTTCCCCAGCTCCCGCAGCGGCGCGAGCAGCTCGGCGGCCACCTCGGCCGGTGTGCCCCGGGTGACCAGCTCGGCCTGCGCGCGGTCGAGCAGCGAGCGCAACCTCAGCGGGCCCTGCCGCGTCTCCGGCCCGCCGCGGTGCGTCGGCATGAACACCGACACCGCCGGTCCCGAGGCGGTG
>NZ_JAALDZ010000238.1:0-4781 GCF_014145125.1 Dietzia sp. CQ4
GTTCGTTGGATCGACGTCATGGCTCCGACCGTAACGCCGATCACAGCTCGACGCGGGCTCTCGAGCCGATCGTTGCAAGTCGGAGATGTGTACGGCCCCGGCCCGCGCGGTCCACTACATACGATGTAACGGATGTGACTTCTGTGACGAAAGATGCGTGAGTGAACTCGCGGCACTACAGTGTGAGTCAACGATCCCCGCCGGGTCCGGCTCCGGCCGCCACCCCAGGAAAGGACACCCACGTGCGTCATCCCATCCGTTCCGCCGTCGCAGCCGGGGCCTCCGCCCTCCTGCTCGTCACGGGCGCCGGCACGGCCTCCGCCCAGGGGTCGCTCGAACTCGCCCTGCCCTTCCCGCTGGACATCCCCGGCCTCGCCTCCCTCATGTCGGGCCCGTCCACGCCGGGGACCACCGCGACCACCACCGTCGCCGAGCAGGACGCCCCTCTCGTCGTGGTTCCGCCCGAGGTGGCCCGGAAGGCGTTCGAGGGCAGCGTGGTGGCCGGGGTCAACGAGGCGCGGACCGCGGTGGGCGCCGAGCGGCTGGTCACCGACGCGATCCTCTCCGTCGAGGCCGCGGTCCGCGCGGACCAGCTGGCGGTGGGCGACCCCACGACCGGCGACCTCCCGGTCCCCGACAGCGGCGAGGCCCGCGACCGCACGGTCCTGACCCTGCCCCCGGAGGCCACGCCGCAGAACGTGCTCACCGCGATGCTCACCGACACCGGGATGCGCGAGCGGATGCTCGACGGCGCGTTCACGAAGGTGGGAGTGGGAACGGCCGCGGGCGAGGACGGAGTGATCCACGTCGTACTCGACTTCGAGCGGGGGTAGCACGACCAGGGGTTCTTCCGGTTAACAGTGTGAAAATACGGCTAGATTTCTTTTCCCCCTAGCCCGGCGGGGATTTGCTCTCTACCGTGGCCTCTGCACGCCCTCCCCCTCGGGGTGTGCAGAACTGGAGATCCCTCGTGCGTCGCACTTCCCCTCGTTTCGTCAAGCCCCTCGCCGTCTGCGCTGCCGCCACCATGGCTGTCGCCGGACTCGGCGTCCCCGCGGCCTCTGCGCAGCAGTTCCTCATGCCGGGCTCGTCGTTCGGCGTCGCCGTCGGCGGCGGCGGTACCGTCCCGGCCCTCGATCCCACGAGCGCCGAGTACCGCCAGCAGCTCCACGACGCCACCAACGCCGCGCGCGTGGCCAACGGCCGGGCTCCGCTCCCGTCCAACGACGCGCTCGTCCGGTTGGCCACCGCCTGGAGCCAGGTGCAGGCCGCGGAGAACCGCATGTACCACAACCCCGATCTGCGCGACCAGGTCCCGGCCGGCACCACGCGCTGGTCGGAGAACGTGCTGCAGAACTGGCGCAACGCCACCCCTCAGCAGCTGGTCAACCAGTGGATGGCGTCCACCGGCCACAGGCTCAACCTGCTGCGCACCGACCACACCTCGATGGGCATGGGCGTCGCCGTGGCCGGCGACAACAAGCTCTACGCCACCCAGGTGTTCACCCGGAGCTGAGTCGGGTCCGGCCGTTCGCGGTCGGCAGCACTCATCCATAGCCACTCATCGATCAGGACGTTCCGCACACGTTTCGCGAGAAGCAGGTGTGCGGAACGTCCTTTTCGATGTGCGGGCCCGGTCCGCGCTCGCGGGCCCGGCCGAGGCGCGGCGTCAGCCGACCATCCCCGCCAGCATCGCCTCGAGCCCCTCGTCGAATCGCGAGTCGTAGTCCACGCGCGGCATCGCGGGGTCCACGGCGGCGAGGTTGTGGTGGGTCTGCTCCTCGATCGTCACGCCGAGGACGTAGGCGGTGAGAGCCGTGGTCAGGCCCGCGGCCCGATCGCCGCCCCCGTGCCGCGCACACGTCCGTGCGACCGCGTCGGCCACCGGGTTCACCGCACCGGCGGCCAGCCCCAGGGCCACGATCTCGGCCCCGTCGGGCACCCCCGCAACAGCGATCCGCATCGCCCGGGTCACCCCGCGCAGTTCGTCGGCGGCCGATGCGCCGGCCTCCACCGGGGCCACGTCCGCCAGGACCCGTTCGGCAACGGCGGTGAGCAGCGCCTGCTTTGACGGGAAATGCCAGTACAGGGCACTCGGCTGGACGTTCAGCCGCGTCGCCAGCGTGCGCATCGACATGCCGGGCAACCCCGCTTCATGCAGGAGTCCGAGCGCGGTGTCGACGACGGCCGACTTGCTGAGAGCCACGACCGGTAACCCTATCGCCCCTCCCGCGGCTCCGACGCGCCTGCAACCTGAACGCTGTACAAGTCGGCGAATTCCCGCTACCTTAACGGCGTTCAATGAACGGCGTTCAGGAGGAACCATGGCCACCACGACCACCCGTTGGCACGAGCTCGCGGACCGCATTCTCGACGGCGGGGCGATCGACGCGACGGAGGCACTCGCCGTGCTCGACTCGTCCGACGCCGAGCTCATGAAGGTGGTCGCGGCCGCGTCCCGGCTGCGGTTCGAGCACTTCGGCAACAAGGTCAAGGTCAACTACCTGGTCAACCTCAAGAGCGGCCTGTGCCCGGAGGACTGCTTCTACTGCTCGCAGCGCCTCAACTCCACCGCCGGCATCCTGCGCTACACCTGGCTGAACACCGAGGAGGCCGTCACCGCGGCCAAGGCGGGCATCGCGGCCGGCGCCTCGCGCGTGTGTCTGGTCGCCAGCGGCACCGGCCCGAGCAACCGCGAGGTCGGCAAGGTCTCCGACATCATCGAGGCTATCAAGTCCGACACCCCGGGCGTCGAGGTGTGCGCCTGCCTGGGCGCGCTGAAGGACGGTCAGGCCGAGAAGCTCTGCGCGAGCGGCGCCGACGCCTACAACCACAACCTCAACACGGCGGAGAGCCACTACGAGGAGATCTGCACGACCCACACCTACGCCGACCGCGAGCACACCGTGAGCCAGGCGCACGGCGCGGGCCTGTCGGCGTGCTCGGGCTTCATCGCCGGCATGGGCGAGACCCGCGAGCAGCTGGTCGAGCTGGCCTTCGACCTGCGCGCCAAGGGCGTCGACTCGATCCCGGTGAACTTCCTGCTGCCCTTCGACGGCACCCCGCTCGAGGGCGTGGACACGCTCAACCCGCGCGACTGCCTGCGGATCCTCGCGATGGTCCGGTTCGTCGCCCCCGACACCGAGATCCGGATGGCCGCCGGCCGCGAACGCCACCTCGGCTACCTCCAGGGCATGGGTCTCTTCGTGGCCAACTCGCTGTTCCTCGGCGACTACCTCACCAGCGAGGGCCAGCCCGGCGGTGAGGACCTGCAGATGATCGCCGACGCCGGCCTCGAGGTCCTGCAGATGGACGGGGCCGGCCATGCGCCTCACCACCCCGCGACCCCGGGAACGGCTCCCGCGGCGGTGCCCGGTGCTGCGCCCGTGGCGGCGCCCACCGCTCAGGAGAAGCAGGAGAAGAAGGTCGCCATCCGCACGCGCGGTGCCGGCACCAGCGAGCCCGCGAACGCCTGACATGTCCGCCCCGCGTCACCTCACCGCCTCCCCCGCCGCGCTCCTGGCAGCCGACGCCGAGCACGTCTGGCACCCGTACGGCGGGTTCCCGGCCTCCACGCAGCCGCTGCCGGTGGCGTCGGCGTCCGGGGTGCGGCTACGTCTGGCGGACGGCTCCGAGCTGATCGACGGCATGAGCTCGTGGTGGGCGGCCATCCACGGCTACCGCCACCCGCACCTCGACGCCGCCGCGCACCGGCAGGTCGACACGATGAGCCACGTGATGTTCGGCGGCCTCACCCACGCGCCGGCGGTGGAGCTGTCGACCCGGCTCGCGCGGATGGCGCCGGGAGAGCTCAACAAGGTGTTCCTGGCGGACTCGGGATCGGTGTCGGTGGAGGTGGCCGCCAAGATGGCCCTCCAGTACCAGCGCTCGAGGGGCCGCCCCGAGCGCACCCGCCTGGCCACCTGGCGGGGCGGCTACCACGGCGACACCCTCGCCCCCATGAGTGTGTGTGATCCTCAAGGCGGTATGCACTCCATGTGGCGGGGCGTGGTGGCCGAGCAGGTGTTCGCGCCCGCTCCGCCGACCCACTACGACCCGGCCTACGTCGCCGAGCTCGAGCGGGTGCTCCGCGGTCACGCCGACGAGCTGGCGGGGATCATCGTGGAACCGGTGGTCCAGGGCGCGGGCGGTATGCGCTTCCACCACCCCGACTATCTGCACGACCTGCGGCGACTGGCCGACGAGACCGGCGCGCTGCTGATCTTCGACGAGATCGCCACCGGCTTCGGCCGAACCGGCGCACTGTTCGCCGCCGACCACGCCGGGGTGGCGCCCGACATCATGTGCCTGGGCAAGGCGCTGACCGGCGGATACCTGACCCTGGCCGCGACGCTGACCACCGATCGGGTGGCCGAGGTGATCAGCGCCGGCGAGGCGGGCGGCCTGGCGCACGGGCCGACCTTCATGGGCAACCCCCTTGCGTGTGCCGTGGCGTGCGCGTCGCTGGACCTGGTGGAGTCCGGTCAGTGGCGCGAGCGCGTGCCGCGGATCGAGGCGCGCCTGCGCCGCGGCCTGGCGCCGGCGCTCGACGTGCCCGGCGTGGTGGACGTACGGGTGCTGGGGGCGATCGGTGTGGTGCAGCTGGAGGAGCCGCTGGAGATGACGACGACGACAACGGCGATCACCTCCCACGGCGTGTGGCTGCGCCCCTTCCGGGATCTCATCTACACGATGCCGCCGTTGGTCTCTACAGATGAGGAGATCGATCAGATCTGTGCGGCGGCGGTTCACGGGGCGGTGGCCGCGGCCGGCGCATCAGG
>NZ_JAALDZ010000239.1:0-10650 GCF_014145125.1 Dietzia sp. CQ4
CTGGCCGCACTGGACGACGGCGCCGGGCACTCGGCCGCGGAGGTCGCGCGCGCGAGCGGCGCCTCCCGCGCGACCGTGCGTCGCTACCTCGATCATCTGCACCGCAACGGCGCCGTCGACGTGTCCCATCGGTACGGGAGCCGCGGCCGACCCGAGCTTCTCTACCGGATCGTCGTGTCATGACCGGCGCACACGACGGCACGGGTGCCACCGTGGGACCGGCGCGCGGCCGACTCCGTGGTCGACCGGGCGGGGCTCACACCCCGAACGTCGAGCGGGGATAGCCGGCCTCTACGTCTGTCACGATGTTGACCAGGTACGGCACCCCGCTCGCGAACGCGCGGTCCAGGGCCGGGCCGATCTGCGCGGGATCGGTGACCATCTCACCGGCCCCACCGAGCGCCCTGACCACCTCGTCGTACCGGGTGCGCGGGGCGAGGTCGGCGATCACGTCGTAGCCGTACAGCATCTGCATCGGCCCCTTCTCCAGCCCCCACGCCCCGTTGTTCCCCATCACCATCACCACGGGCAGGTCGTGCCGCACGAGGGTGTCCACGTCGATCAGCGAGAACCCGGCCGCGCCGTCGCCGAGCAGCAGCACCACCTGGCTCGACGGCCGGGCGATCCTCGCGGCGATCGCCGCGCCCAGGCCGGCGCCGAGGCAGCCGAACGGGCCGGGGTCCAGCCAGTTCCCGGGCCGGGCGGGCTCGATGAACTTGCCGGCGAAGGAGACGAAGTCGCCGCCGTCGCCGATCACGACCGCGTCCTCGGCCAGGCGCGGCAGCAACTCGCCGTAGATGCGCGCCGGGTGGATGGGGTCGGCGCTCGCGCTGAACAATTCCAGGTCGGCGGCGTGCGTGGCGTCCGCCTTCTCCCGCAGCGACCGCGCCCACCCGCTCCAGTCCGGCGTCGTCGACCGACGCTGCACCGCCTCGGTCAGCGCGTCCAGCACCCGCCCCAGATCACCGGCGGTGGCGACGGCGGGTGAGGCGTGTCGGCTGAGTTGGCCCTCGGAGTCGGCGACGTGCACGACCGTCGCGGGGTCCGCCCCGTCCTTGCCGCCGAACACGCCGTACCCCAGGCGGAAGTCCAGCGGGGTGCCGACGACCACGACGAGGTCGGCCATACCGAACGCCATCCCCCGCGCCTTGGACACCAGCAGCGCGTGACCGGCGGGGACGACCCCTCGACCCATGCCGTTGGGGATCGCGGGCAGCCCGAGCGCCTCCACACAGCGCAGGGCGGCCACCTCGGCGCCGTCGGCCCAGACGTCCGACCCCAGCACCAGGACGGGCCGTCGCGCCCCCACCAGCAGGTCGGCGATCCGGTCGACCGCGTCGGTGTCGGGGGAGCGATCCGGGGTGGGCCCGGAACCCGGTCCCGGTCGCACGGACTCGCACTGGTCGAAGAAGTGGTCCATGTGCACGTCGAGGAACGCCGGTCCGCGGTGGGCGGAGCGTGCGGCGGTGAAGGCCCGGTGCGTGGCGTCGGCGATGTCGGCGGTGTCGCGGGCCGTCTCGGCGGACACCGTCACCGACTCGACCAGGGGGACGTGGTCGAACTCCTGCAGGCTGCCCGTGCCCCACCGGCCCGCGGGGGCGCGGCCGCCCAGCACCACCATGGGTGCGCCGGAGAACGAGGCCTGGGAGATCGCACTGATCCCGTTGGTGACACCGGGCCCGGCGGTGAGGACGGCCAGGCCGGGGGAGCGCGTGAGTTTGCCGGTGGCCTCGGCGGCGAACGCGGCGGTCTGCTCGTGCCGGACGTCGAGCAGGGAGATCCCGTGGTCCTCCTTCTCCGCCGCGTCGTACATCGGGAAGACGTGTGCGCCGGAGAGCGTGAACATGGTCCGGACCCCGTGCGCGGCGGCGACGGCGGTGGCGTGGGACCCGCCGTGGCCGGCCACGGGGCCGGACTCCTCGATCCCGCGCTCGTCTCGGTCGTGTCCTGCCGGATCGTTCTGGCTCACGGGCGCTCTCCCTGGTCGACTGATCCCACCGTAGGAGTCGCGCCCGTGTCGTATCGGCGATTTCGTGCGGAACGGCTGGGGTAGCGTCGGCCGGTGTGAGCACAGACAACGCAGACGACCACGTCGTCGTCGTCACCGGTGACCCCGTGACCGTCACCGCCGAGGTGGTGGCGCGTGTCGCCGAGGCCGTCGGCGCGCCGTCCGGCGAGGTCCCGGCCACGCTGGCCGCGGCGCTGACGGCGCCGGTGCAGCGCGCGGTGATGGAGCACCCCGACCTGCGGATCGACCTCTCCCGCACCCTCCACACCGCCCAGTCCTCCGTGCACCACAGGCCCATCGCGGTCGGTGACGTCCTCACCGCCACCGCGACGGTCACCGGGGTGCGGTCCGCCCGTGGCGGGCGGATGATCGGCTTCGACACGGTGCTCCGCGACCCGAGCGGCGCGGCGGTCCAGTCGCTGTCGAGCGCGCTGCTCACCGCGGAGGTGGAGGGATGACCACGGACGAGCCGACGAGCACGGACAACCCGACGACGGACGAACCGACGAGGGACGAGCCGACGACGACGAGGCGACCGGAGCCCGGCGAGCCCATCCGGGCCCGCAGCCTGCCGGTGACGCGTGCGGACCTGCGCCGCTACGCGGACGCCTCGGGGGACCACAACCCCATCCACCTCAGTGACGAGGCCGCCCGCGAGCTCGGTCTGCCCGGCGTGGTCGCGCACGGGATGCTGACCTCGGCACTGGCGATCGGGGTCGTGGCCGAGTGGGCCGGGGGAGCGGACCGGGTGGTGGCCACCTCGATCCGGTTCGCCGGACCGGTGGTGGTCCCCGCCGACGCCCCGGCCCTGTTGGAGGTGGCCGGCACGGTGAGGAGGGTCGCCGACGACGGTTCCACGGCAGACGTGGCCCTCACGGTCACCTGCGGCGGGGCCAAGGTGTTCGGCAAGGCGATCGTGACCGTCGCCCTCGACGGCGCCGATCGAGCGATTTAGAGCCACTGCCGGGGCTGACGTACACTTGCCACGCCCGACCGCCCGCGGTCGCGGCCCACGCTGCCTGAGGCAGCCGCCGACACTGTAGAGTCGAGGCGTTCGTGCGGTCCGCGATTCGTGAGACGGCACGGGTGGCCGGGAGACCGGCCGAAGGGGCGTAGCTCAATTGGCAGAGCAGCGGTCTCCAAAACCGCAGGTTGCAGGTTCAAGTCCTGTCGCCCCTGCCCTTCCCGCCAGCCACAGTCGACCCGGAGGTACCGCGTGAGTCAGGATCGCGACGACGACACCAGCGGCGCGCGCGGTTCCGACGGCGCGGCCGGTACCGCCGGTGCCGCTGTTCCGACAGGCAAAGCCGGCCGGAGCGACACCACCGTCGCCAATCGTGTCCGCACCGATGCGGACACCGCGGAGGACACGCGGGCCAACCGCGCGAATCCGTTCCAGTACATCGGGCAGGTGATCGAGGAGCTGCGCAAGGTCATCTGGCCCACGCGCAACCAGATGGTCACCTACACCATCGTGGTGTTCCTGTTCCTGATCTTCATGACCGCGCTGGTCTCCGGCGTCGACTTCGGCGCGGGCAAGCTCGTCGAGTTCGTCTTCGACCGCTGACACCCGCCGCTGGAGGTCCGGGACGAGATCCGGACCGCCGAACTTCGAGAGGACCGCAATTTCAGTGAGCGACATCGAGCAGAGCCCCGAATCCGAGGACGTCGAGCAGAGCCCGGCTGCCGCCGAGCAGGCCGAGACCGCGGCGGATGCGGTGCTCGGTGACACCTCCGCGGACCCCTCCGACGTCGCGGTCCCGCCGACCGCCGAGGCCGTAGCGGATGCCATCGACGCGGTCGCCGGCACCGATGAGGACGCCGACGATGTCGCCGACGTCACCGATGAGGCCGACGCCGCGGAGGGATCCGAGTCGGCAGAGGCCCCCGCCGAGGAGGCGGCGCCCGCGATCGATCCCGTCATCGCCTTCAAGCGCCAGCTGCGCAAGCTCCCCGGCGACTGGTTCGTCGTCCACTCGTACGCCGGGTACGAGAACAAGGTCAAGGCCAATCTCGAGACCCGCGCGGTCACCCTCGGCGCGGAGGACAAGATCTATCAGGTCGAGGTCCCCATCGAGGAGTACACCGAGGTCAAGAACGGCCAGAAGAAGGTCGCCAACCGCAAGGTCCTGCCCGGCTACGTCCTGGTGCGTATGGACCTCGACGACGAGTCATGGGGTGTCGTCCGCAACACCCCCGGCGTGACCGGGTTCGTCAGCGCGACCGGCGGTGCGGCCGGTGCGCCCACCCCGCTCTCGCTGAGCGACGTGGCCAAGTTCCTGGCCCCCAAGCCGGAGAAGAAGGCCGCCACCCCCGGTGGCGAGGCCGACGGTGGACTGGTCCCGCAGACCGTCGAGGTGGAGTTCACGGTCGGCGAGTCGGTCACCGTCATGGACGGCCCGTTCGCCACCCTGCCCGCCAGCATCTCCGAGGTCGATCCGACCTCGCAGAAGCTCAAGGTGCTCGTGTCCATCTTCGGTCGCGAGACCCCGGTGGAGCTCGGATTCTCCCAGGTGGAGAAGATCGACTGACCAGCGCGATCACCCCGACGGCCCGCCCCGCGCACACCGCGCGCGGCGGGTCCCGTCGTTTCGGGGATCGCGCCACGGTGCGCCGGATCGGATTAGCCGTTGCACGTCGATTGCACGTAGACTCTCCAAGGTTGTGCCTGCGCCCCCGCATGCCCTGCCCGACGGGCGGGCCTGAGGGGAGCGGCGCACACGACAGTCGGCCTCCCACGTGTACAGCGTGGAGCCGAGATCCAGTCGAAGAATCAGGAAGACGATGCCTCCGAAGAAGAAGAAGGTCTCAGGGCTGATCAAGCTCCAGATCAACGCCGGCGCAGCCAACCCGGCACCGCCGGTCGGCCCGGCTCTGGGTGCCCATGGTGTCAACATCATGGAGTTCTGCAAGGCCTACAACGCAGCCACCGAGAACCAGCGCGGGAACGTCGTGCCGGTCGAGATCACGGTCTACGAGGACCGTTCTTTCGACTTCAAGCTCAAGACGCCGCCGGCCGCCAAGCTCCTGCTCAAGGCCGCCGGCCTGCAGAAGGGTTCGGGCACCCCGCACTCCGCCAAGGTCGGCAAGGTCTCCATGGACCAGGTCCGCGAGATCGCGCAGACCAAGATGGAAGACCTCAACGCCAACGACGTCGACCAGGCCGCGAAGATCATCGCCGGCACCGCCCGCTCCATGGGCATCACGGTCGAGGCCTGACCTCCACCACCACACATCACCGTGGGAGGGCAGCTCAGGCCCGCACCACACCCGACCGTCGCAGAGAACACGCGGCAGGAATGGAACTCTCATGAGCAAGAACAGCAAGGCCTACAAGGCCGCAGCTGACAAGGTCGACCGCACCAAGCTGTACTCGCCTCTGGATGCCCTGGCACTGGCCAAGGACACCTCCTCGACGAAGATGGACGCCACCGTCGAGGTCGCCATGCGACTTGGCGTCGACTCCCGCAAGGCGGACCAGATGGTCCGCGGCACCGTGAATCTTCCCAACGGTACCGGTAAGACCGCCCGCGTCATCGTCTTCGCCGCGGGCGAGAAGGCCACTGAGGCCGAGGCCGCCGGCGCCGACGTCGTGGGCTCCGACGACCTCATCGAGCGGATCCAGGGCGGCTGGCTCGACTTCGACGCAGCGATCGCCACGCCGGACCAGATGGCCAAGGTCGGCCGTGTGGCCCGCGTGCTCGGCCCGCGTGGCCTCATGCCGAACCCCAAGACGGGCACCGTCACCATGGACGTGACCAAGGCCGTCAGCGACATCAAGGGCGGCAAGGTCACCTTCCGCACCGACAAGGCCAACAACCTGCACTTCATCGTGGGCAAGGCGTCGTTCTCCACCGAGCAGCTCACGGAGAACTACCAGGCCGCGATCGACGAGGTCATGCGTCTCAAGCCGTCCTCCTCCAAGGGCCGCTACCTGCAGAAGATCACCGTGTCCACCACGACCGGACCCGGCATCCCGGTCGACCCCTCGGCGATCTCCAAGCTCCTCGAGGCGGGCACCGACTCCCAGTGAGTTGATCCCCCGGCAGGAGGGCCCCGCGACCGTTCACGGCGCGGGGCCCTTCGCTGTCAGGGATGTCCCGGCCGTCATGCCCCGGCCGTGACGCCTCCGGCCGCACCCGCGGGTACCGTCATCGCCAGGATCTCCCAGGCCGCCATGGGACCCGGCACACCGCACCACACGGCGGTCCCGGATGCGGAAGGACACCCCCATGAACACGCGGTCCAACGGAGACGTGGCAGTGCGCGACGTCGCCCTGAGGGACGGACTCCAGCTGACGGAGGGGCGACTGGGTACCGCCGGCAAGGTGGAGCTCGTCCGCACGTTGCTCCGGTCCGGCGTCCCCGAACTCGAGGTGGGGTCGATGGCCAGACCGGACCTGGTCCCGGCGCTCGCCGACACGCTCGACGTGATCGGCGCCCTGGACGAGGCCGAGCGGGACCGCTGCTGGGTCTGGGTGGCCACGCCCGGCCACGTGCGGCGCGCCGCCGACGCCGGGGTGAGGCGTTTCCAGTACTGCCTGTCGGTGACGGACGCGCACAACCGGGCCAACATCGGCCGGGACGTCGAGACGAGCATGGCCGCGCTGCCCGAGGCGGTGCGGGCGGCCGACGCCGTCGGCGGCAAGGTCCAGCTCTGCCTGGCCACCGCCTTCACCTGTCCGCTCACCGGGCCGGTCGAACCCGGGCGGGTACTGGAGTTGATCGCGGACCCGCGCGGCGCCGGGACGGTCGACGTGGTGGTGGCGGACACTCTCGGCCAGGCGCATCCGCGACAGGTCGGCGAGCTGGTCGCGGCCGCGGTCGGGCCGGCTGCCGGTCGTCGCATCGTCTTCCACGGCCACGACACGTGGGGGATGGGGGTCGCCAACGCCCTGGCCGCGGTGGAGGCGGGCGCGGGGATGGTCGACTCCGCCCTGGGCGGGCTCGGCGGCTGCCCCTTCGCGCCCGGGGCCTCAGGCAACACCGCAACCGAGGACCTGCTGTTCGCCCTCCGGCCGGACTGGTTGGATCCGGAGGGCTTCCACGATCTGGTCCGGGCGGGTGACCGGATGCTGGCCGAGCTGGGCGAACGGTCGCGCTCGCGGGCCTCGGCGGGGGCGCACGGCAACGGCCGCGAGTTCGACTGGACCCTGCCGACGACCTGAGTCGCTCCGTCGCTCAGATGACGCCGCGGGCGGCCAGGTCGGCCAGGTGCTCGTCGTCCAGGCCGAGCAACCCGGAATAGACCCTCCGGTTGTCCCAGCCCGGTTCGGGGGTCCCGCCGCGACGCACCGCACCGGGCGTGGCGTCCAGCACGGGCACGACCCCCGGTCCGAGCACCGTGTCGTCCACGCCGGGCACGGTGTGCGGCACGATCATCCCGCGCGCGAGGAACTGCTCGTCCCGCACCACGTCCGCGACGGTGTTCACGGGACCCACCACGACCCCGGCGGCCTCCAGGACGGTGGCGATCTCCCCGGCCGTCCGCTCCGCGGCCCAGTCGGCGATGATCTGATCGATCTGGTCCTGGTGCACCCCGCGCGCGTGGTGGTCGGCGAAACGCGGGTCGTCGGCGAGCTCGGGGCGGCCCATCGCCGAGCACAACCGGCGGAACACGGTGTCCTGGTTGGCGGCGATGATCACCCACACCCCGTCCGACGCGCGGTAGAGGTTCGACGGGGCGATCCCCTCCAGACGCGTGCCGGACGGGCCGCGCACCACTCCCGCCGCGTCGAAGTCGGGGATCACCGACTCCTGCACGGCCAGGCAGGACTCCGTGAGCGCCACGTCGACCACCTGTCCGCGACCGGTGGTGGTGCGGGCGAGCAGCGCCGCGAGGATCCCCTGCACGGCGAACATCCCGCCGAGGGTGTCGCCGATCGACAGGGCCATCCGGGGCGGCGGACGGTCGGGGAACCCGTTGAGGTGGCGTAGCCCCGAGACCCCCTCGGCTACCGAGGCGTAACCGGCGCGGGTGGCCTGGGGTCCGGTCTGGCCGTATCCGGAGACCCGCCCGATCACCAGGCCGGGGTTGACCTCGTGCAGGCGGTCCGGCCCGAGCCCCCACTTCTCCAGGGTGCCCGGACGGAAGTTCTCCACCACGACGTCCGCGCGGGCGACCAGGTCGAGGAAGATCGCCGCGCCGTCCGGGCATCGCAGGTCGAGGGTGATCGACTCCTTGTTGCGCGCGTGGACGGTCCAGAAGTGGCGACGGCCGTCGCGCTCGCCCTGGCCCCACGTCCGCAGGGGGTCGGGGCGTCCGGGATCCTCGATCTTGACGACCCGTGCGCCCATGTCCCCCAACAGCCGGCCTGCGAACGGGCCCGCGATGAGCGTGCCGAGCTCCACCACGAGCATGCCCGCCAGCGGCCCGGCCCCGGACTGCTGCGCCGGCGCCTCGTCGGGGGCGCCGCCCGGCGGCGTGGCCGCCGGGTCGTGAGTCAGCCGGTCCGTCCGCTGTCCGTCGAAGATCTCCATGACCCGCCCCCGCCAGTCCGCCGTGCGAGCTGTTCGCACCCACCGTGTGACCCGCTCGCCCCGAACCCCGGGCGGGCGGTCTCCTCGACCCACACGCTACCCAGACCGGGCAGCGCGACCACCCGTTCCCTGGGCGGCGACGCCACCGGAGCGGCGCGACCCCGGGGAGAACACTCCTGCAGGGTCAGTGTGCGACACGCACCGTGAGTCCCCGACGCTTGATCCACGCCGAGAACTCGGTGACGGTGCCGCACTCCTCGCCGTCGATCTGGAACGACGCGGGCTTCTCCAGGATCCGGGCCGAGACCCCCTCACCCTGACGGAAGTCCAGTGGGCGGGTCTGGTGCTTCTCCTTGCCCTCGACGTGGGAGGAGCCCCTCCGTAGTGCCGGGGTGAGCTGATGCTGGAAGGTGTGGTGGACCAGCACCGCGCCGGCCTGGACCCAACCGAGGGCGCCCTTGGCCCGCAACGCCAACACATCGAGGAGACCGTCGTCGATCACGGCGTCGGGCAGCAGGATCATCCCGGCCTGGAGCATCCCGCAGTTGGCCACCAGGAGGGTCCGGGCCCGGGTGTGGATCTCCGGTCCGTCGTCGAGCGAGTACTCCACCTTGATCCGGTGGCCGCGGAGCAGTGTGTTGGCGAAGGCGCCCACGTAGGCGAGCCATCCGACCCTGGCCTTGAGGCCGTCGTGGGTGCCGGCGATCATGTCCGCGTCCATGCCGGCGCCGAGCATGACGAGGAAGACGTCGTCGTGGGTGTGCCCGTCGCCGTCGGTGTAGCGGACCAGGCCGAGGTCGACCCCCCGGCTCCGGCCGCTCATGGCCACGCGGACGGCGCGGTCCACGTCATCCAACGGGATGTCCAGATTCCGGGCGAGCAGGTTGCCGGTGCCGAGCGGGACCACGCCCATGGGGATGCCGGTGCCGACCAGGCCCTGGGCGACCGAACGCACGGTGCCGTCGCCGCCGCAGGCGAGCACCAGGCCGACACCGCTCGCGGCGGCCTCCTCGGCCTGACCCACGCCCGGATCCTCCTCGGTCGTCTCGTAGAACACCGGATCGGTCCAGCCGTGCAGAGCGGCCCTCTCGGCCGTGCGGCGACGAACCTCATCGACTCCGGCCTTGATGGGGTTGTAGATGACGGCGACGCGGGACGAGGCGGGGGGCACGGCACAACAGTGTCAGAAACACGCCCGACCCGCCATTCCCCGGTGGCCCGCCGATTTGGCGGCGGCGACCCGCCGCCTATACCCTGATGGGGAAGTTTGAACGCCTGACGGCTCGCCCCGTCGGGCACCTGATCAAGTTTCACCGAAGACCGCAGGTCACCGCTCCCGCCGGGGGCGGTCGAAGTGTCCGGGAGCGCCCGGACGGCCCGCGCAGGAGAACACCGGTCAGTGTAGGAAATGGCACGTCACAGTGCCCGCCTCCTCCACGCCCCGTGCCGCCTGCGCCCGGGGCGTTCGTGCATTTCCCGGCAGTGAGAAGCAGAGAGGAGGCGAAACATGGCAAAGCCCGCAAAGGTCCAGGCCGTCGAGGAGATCAAGGAGCACTTCCAGAACTCCACCACGGCCGTGGTCACCGAATACCGCGGACTCTCCGTTCCGCAGGTCACCGCGCTGCGCAAGGCCCTGGGTGACTCGGCCACGTACACCGTGGCCAAGAACACCCTGGTCAAGCGTGCGGCGAAGGAAGCCGGTGTCGAGGGTCTCGACGACCTCCTGACCGGCCCCACCGCCATCGCGTTCGTCACCGGTGAGGTCGTGGACGCCGCCAAGGCGCTCAAGACGTTCACCAAGGACAACAAGGCGCTCATCGTCAAGGGTGGTGTCATGGACGGCGCCACGCTGTCCGCCGCCGAACTCGACAAGATCGCCGAGCTCGAGTCCCGCGAGGTCCTCCTCGCGAAGATGGCCGGTGCGCTCAAGGGCAACCAGGCCAAGGCCGCCGGCCTGTTCAACGCGCCCGCCTCGCAGCTGGCACGTCTGTTCGCGGCGCTCGAAGACAAGAAGAACTGACACACCCCACACGCTTCCGGTGTCGTATGACGGCGCCGGGACCAAATGAAAGGACGCCACCATGGCGAAGCTCAGCAACGACGAGCTGCTCGAGGCCTACGTCGAGTGGTCGTCCGGGCCGCGCCGTCTGGCCGTCGACCTG
>NZ_JAALDZ010000023.1:0-12463 GCF_014145125.1 Dietzia sp. CQ4
GGAGGACCCGGCGACCGCGAAGGACCGGCCGTCGAGCCGGAGCCCGGTCACGCGGTGCCGGCGGCGTCCGTGCGCCGGTCGAGGTCGGGGGCACGCTCGGCCACCAGACGGCGCGCCCAGCCGTAGTCGGTCTTGCTGCTGGGATGGCGTTCGACGCGGTCGACCACCCAGTACGCCACGGGGATCTTGAACCCGGCCAGGTGCTCGCGCAGGGCGTGCCCGACGGCGTCGAGGTCCCGCGGGCCGGTGCCCGGCGAGGAGTCCGGCGATGAGTCCTGTGCGGCATCCGCCCACTGGACCACGGCGCCGACCCGGTGCCCGAACCGCTCGTCCGGGACCCCGAACGCCACGGCGTCCTCGATCCCGGCCACCGCCTTGAGGGCGGCCTCGACCTCCTCGGCGAAGATCTTCTCGCCGCCGGAGTTGATCACCTGACTGGCCCGGCCGAGCATGATGATCGTGTCGGGGCCGTCGTACCGTCCGCGGTCGCCGGTGAACACCCGGCGGCTGCCGGCGATCTCCCGGAAGGTCTCGGCGGTCTTGGCCTCGTCCTTGTAGTAGCCGGCGGGCTGGTACCCGCTCTTGACGATCCAGCCGATCTCCTGCGAGTCGTCGGGCAGCGGTTCGTCGAAGTCGTCGACGAGCTGCAGGGTGGTACCCCTGGGGATCCGGGGACCGTGGTCGGCGAAGAGCGACCCGTCGTCGAGATCGGCCTTGGTCACCACGCCCAGGCCGCCGAAGCCGCCCTCGGACGAGCCGAACGCGTCCATGATCATCAGATCGGGACGGAGCTCGAGCAGGTCCGCCTTGACCGAGGGCGAGAACAGGGCGGCCCCCGAGGAGACCATGAACATGCTCGAGGTGTCGGGGTCGGTCCGCCGCATCAGATCCACGAGTGGCCGGACCATCGCGTCACCGGCCACCACGGCGACCTGGATCTTCTCGGTCTCGATCTCCTCCAGGACGTCCGCGGCCCGGAAGTGCGGGAGGTAGTGCATGGTGCCGCCGGCGAACAGGCCGGTGAAGCTGGGCATGATGCCCGAGGTGTGGATGAGCGGGAGCAGGATGAGGTAGCGCATGGGGTCACCGCCCAGACCCGCCCTGGACTGGTGGAACTCGTCGGGCACCGGCTCACCCGTGTGGTAGTCCGCGCCACCTCCGAGGCTGCGCCACAGGTCCTCCTGACGCCACATCACACCCTTCGGTTTGCCCGTCGTGCCTCCGGTGAACACCAGGTAGAGATCGTCGCCGCTCCGCTCCACCCCGGGGCGCTCCGCCGACGCCGCCTCCAGGGTCTCGCGGGCGGGGAGGACACCGTCCGGAAGGGTGTCGACGCCCGAGCCGTCCTCCACCATGATCGTGTGCCGGACGGCGTCGAGCCCTCGTACGGCCTCGGTCACCGCGGCGCCGAACTCGCGGTGGAACACCAGCACGCTGGTGTCGGAGTAGTCGTAGAGGTAGCGCAGCTCCGGGCCCGAGTAGCGGTAGTTGATGCTGATGGTCACCGCCCGCAGTTTGAGGACTCCGAGGATCAGCGCCAGACAGTCCACCCCGTTGCGCAGGTGCACACCGACGTGGTCGCCGGCCCCGACGCCCAGGGAGGCGAGCGCCGAGGCCCACCGGTTGGCCTCGGCCTCCAGGTCGGCGTAGGTGAGACGACGTTCGCCCTCCACCACCGCCAGACGGTCGGCGCCGTAGGCGTCCACGGCGTGTTCGAAGAGGTCGGCCAGGTTGTGTGCCATGTGGTGTCCTCCGTGACGGGGTCGGGTGTGCTGTCTCGGGCGAGCGTCCGGTCTCAGACCGGGGTGATGGGCAGTGGCGTGCGGGCCGGTCCGAAGTCGAACGCCGCCCCGGTGCTGATCCGGGTGACGGCGACCTCGTCGGACTCCTTCGCGGGTACGTCTCCGAGCCGGAGGACGGCCTCGACCCGGGAGCCGTCCGAGGGCACGCGCTCCACGGTCCAGTGCGGGTCGACCGCCTGTGCCGCCGCGGCGAGGGGGCGCAGGCCGTCCCGGGCGAGCAGGGGCATCCAGGTGTCGTCGGCGAACGCGTCCGCCGCGGTGTCCCAGGTGACGGTGACGCTCGCGCCGTCGCCGGAGACCGACGACGAGTACCCCGTGTAGGCGGTCGGACCGGCCAGCGGGTGGAGATCGAGCACGGCGGCCAACCCGCGCGCGTCCCCCTCCACGCCGAGGACGTCTCGGATCCGTCCCGCGGCGACCCCCGCGATCCCCGTCGCCTGGTAGACGAGCAGCCGGTCCGCGGTCTCGGCGTCCGACCGGCGGCGCACCGACTGGTGGAAACCCACCGCCAGCAGGTGCATCTGCAGGTACACCTCGCGGGTAATGCGGACGAGCGCGGCCGCGGTGAACTCGGGGAAGCTCAGATCCGTCAACAGCGGACCGGCGTAGTCGTCCCGAGTGCCCTCACCGGTGGTGTCCCGCGGTTCCGGCGGCTCGAAGGCGAAGTCGATCAACCGGCTGCTCGCGGACTCGACCGCCGGCTCGGGCCACGCCGCCGGCTCTGAATCCGGGTCGATCCGCACGGTCCAGTGACAGTGCGGCGTCCGGCCCTCCGGGCTGCGCGGCGGACGGTGGATGGGCTCCACGACGGCCCGGGGGTTGGTGGCCAGCGCGGTGGCCGGGAAAGTGGGGTCCTCGATGTCGTGGCACATCGTGGTGACGAGCCGGTCCCCCATCGGTTCGACGTCCATCAGCGCACCGCAGTGGTCGAGCCAGAACTCGCCGTGGTCGTGGTCGGTGACCGCGTACCGGAAGTCCATGAACTCCGGCGGCGCCCCCACATCCAGTTGGAAGCCCTTGAAGATCTCCGCGACGCCGTCTCCCGTGATCGACAGCGCCTCCTTCATGCGCCGGGTGTAGTGCGGGCTCGCGGCCTGCCACTCCTCGATCGCCACATCGCGCATCCCGTCCACACCGAACTCGCCGAGCAGGGCCGGCATCCCCGCCCGGTCGATGAGCTGCCCGATCAGCAGCAGGTCGGGCAGCAGCCTGGCGAGCCTGGCGTGGTCGAGGGACTCCAGGGGGTCGCTGTTGACGATCCGGTCGCGCGCGGCCACCGGACTCAGACCTCGTCCGGGGCGGACACCGGCCACAAGGGGGCCGGGCTGTCCTCGATGCGGTACCACCCGGCCGGCTTGTCCCCGGCCGCCTCGAACCGGGCCTTCATCGAATCGGTGAGCGCGTCGGCCTCGTACATCCGCATGAACAGGTCCACCACGTTGCCGAAGTCGAAGAAGTCGCGGTGCCACTTCCACTGCTGGTCACCGTTGTAGAGGAACCACGACCCGCCGAGCCCGTGGACCTCGTACGGCTTCCCGGTCTTCGGGTCGACGGTGTCTCGGGCGATCTGCTTCCACAGACAGAGCACGTCGCCGGTCTCGGGGTCGATGATGGTCCGGATGTAGGGGTACTCCCAGCCGTCGAGCCCGGCCATCTCCTGGCCCAGCGCGATGTCGCGGATCTCGTCCCGGCCGACGGCCATGAAGTCGTCCTTGGTGCCGTAGTTCCAGCCGTAGGTGGCGTCCTCGGCGTAGAAGTCGGCGAGCGGGGTCCCGTCCTTGTTGCGCTCGCACTCGGCGTTGGCCTCGATCCAGCGCTGCACGAACTCGGCGATCTCGGCGCGGTCGTATCGGGTCACGTCACTCACTCCTGGTGGGTCTGGTTCTCGACGAGGCGGAGTGCCTGCGTCGGGCAGTACTTGACGGCGGCCTTGACGGCCTCGAGCTGGTCGTCGGGGACCACGCCCCGCTTGGCACGCACCTTGGCCTCGGAGCCCTTGCCGACCGTGAACCAGTCGGGGGCCTCCGCCTGACACTCGGCGTGCCCCTGGCACAGGTCGAAGTCCACCTCCACCCGCATCGGCTGCTGCCCGCTCACCTGCGCTGCCTCCTCCGGTAGCGGACGGTGCACGGCTGGGCCAGCTGGACGACCATCTTGGAGTGGTCGTTGTGGTAGCTCTCGGGCGGCTGCGCGAGCTCGAACTCGAACTCCCGCAGCAGGATCGAGAAGATGGCCTTGATCTGCAGCTGGGCGAACGCCGCGCCCACGCAGCGGTGCCGTCCGGCGCCGAAGGGGATCCAGGTCCACCGGTTGACGATGTCCTCCTGGCGCGGCTCGGCATAGCGTTCCGGGTCGAAGGAGTCGGGGTCCGGGAAGTCCTCCGGCAGCCGGTTGGAGACCGCGGGGGACGCCGCGACGGTCTGCCCGGCGCGGACGACGTGGTCGCCGATCTGCACGTCCTCCTGCGCCACCCGCATGAGGATGATCAGCGGCGGGTGCAGACGCAGCGTCTCTTTCAGGGCGTTCTCGACCCTGGGCATCTGACGCAACGCCCCGAAGCTGTACTCGGCCCCGTCGGAGTAGACCTCGTCGAGTTCGGCGACCACCTGCGCGAGGTAGTCCGGGTGCTTGAGCAACTCGATGAGCATCCACGCGCTGGTACCGGAGGTGGTGTGATGTCCGGCGAACATCATGGAGATGAAGATGCCGGTGACCTCGTCCGGGGTGAACCGGTACGTGCCGTCGTCGTTCTTGACGGAGACCAGGACGTCGAGGAGGTCGCGGTCCTCCTTGCTCGCCGGCGGCTCGGCCATCCGCTGGTCCATGATCCCGGAGACCAACTCGACCAGCCCCGCGCGCGCCGCGTCCCGCTTGCGGAACGCGGGGATGTCGGCGTAGGCGTCGATGTACGCGTGGGGGTCGGTGCCCTGCTCGAGATCGTGGTAGAGGTGCGCGAACCGGGCGTCGAGCTGCTCGCGGAACTTCGGACCGATCAGGCACGCCGAGGAGGTGTAGATGGTGAGCTCGGAGAACCACTCGAGGAGGTCGATCTCGCCCTCGTCGCCCCACTCACCCACCATGCGCTGGACCTCGCGGGGGATGGTGACGGCGTGCTGGCGCATGTGCTCGCCGCGCAGCGCGGTGTTGTGCAGCATCTCCGAGCGGCGCTCGGGGCTGGCGTCGAACACGACGCCCTCACCGAACACCGGCGTCATGAACGGGTAGGCGGCGGCCTGGTCCAGCGACTCGTCCGGCGCACGGAAGAAGGCCTCGTTCGCGGCCGCCCCGGAGGCCAGGCAGATGTCGCGGTCGACGATCTTGAACACGCCGAGGTCGCCGCACTCCTCACGGACCCGCCAGAACAGGCCGATCGGGTCGGTACGGAGTTCGTCCATGTGCCCGAGCTCCCCCTCGCCGCCGGAGACCCGACGCGGCTCGGTGAGGGTGGAGAAGTCCGTGGGCTTGTCGGTGGAGCTGTCGGTACTGGTCACGAGTAGTCCTCCTCGATTGGGGCCTCCGGCTGGATCTCCAGCTCGGTGATCTGGGCGCCGCGGGGCATCGACACCATGGCGGCGACCCCCCGGGCGAGGTCGGCCGGCTTACACATGCGCGGGTGACGACCGAAGCCGTGCTTGACCCAGTCGTTGATGACCGACTCCGCGGTCTCCGGGTCGAACTCGGTGCCCATCTCGGTCATCACCGGACCCGGGCGGACCACGCCGAGGCGGATCCCCGTGCCCTCGAGTTCCTTGCGGGCCTGGTGGGCCATGGTCTCCAGGCCGGCCTTGGCCGCGACGTACGCCCCGGAGCGGGGCCGGGCGGTGTAGGCGACGTCGGAGCCGATCAGGACCACGTCGCCCCGACGGCGATCGACCATCCCGGGGACCACCGCGTGGAGCAGCCGCTGCACGGCGAGCAGGTGGATGTCGATCTGCGAGGCGAAGTCGTCCGGCTCCATCTCCCACACGCGGGCCATCTTCAGGGTGCCCGCGCTGGAGACCAGGACCTCGGGAGGGCCGTACGCCTCACCGGCGGCGGCCACGAACGCCGCCACCGACTCCGCGCTGGTCACGTCGACCGGTCGTGCGGTGGCCCGTCCCCCGGCCTCCCGGATCCGGCCCACGAGGTCGTCGAGGCGGTCGGCGCGGCGGGCCCCCACGACCACGGGGTGCCCGAGTGCGGCCAGCGCCTCCGCGGAGGCGCGACCGATACCGGAGGAGGCGCCCGTGACGAGGGCGGGACGGTCGGCCGCGTCCCGCTGCGGTGGGAACTTCAGGCTCATCAGCGTCTGACCTCGACGCGCATGGGCAGGCGGGCGAAGCCACGCACGTTGGAGGAGTGCACGCGCTCGGCGCCGGGCAGGATCTCGTACCCCGTGACGGACCGCGAGATCTGGTCGAGCGCGATCCGCCCCTCGAGTCGCGCGAGGTGCGCGCCGAGGCAGAAGTGCGGCCCCTGGCCGAAGCTCAGGCTCGCGGAGGTGTCCCGGCCCAGGAGGAAGGCCCCGGAGTCCTCGAACACCTCCTCGTCGCGGTTGGCCGCGCCGATGAGCAGGAGCACCTTCTGGTCGGCCGGGATGGTGACGTCGCGGACCGTGACCTCCTGCGTCGTGGTGCGCAGGACCAACTGACTGGAGGTGTCGTAGCGCAGGGTCTCCTCGACCCAGTCGGTCACCCGCTCCGGGTCGTCGATCACCAGTCGCGACTGGTCGGGGTACTCGTGGCCCCAGAACATCGCGTTGGCGAGCAGCTTGGTGGTGGTCTCGTTGCCCGCCACCACCATGAGGAAGAGGAAGGACAGGATCTCGTCCTCGTCCAGCTTCTCCCCGTCGATCTCGGCGTCGATGAGCGCCGAGGTGAGATCCTCGGTCCGCTGCTTCCGCCGTTCGGCGACCATGCCCTGGTAGTACGCGATGAGGTCGAAGGCGGCGACCATCGAGTCCTCGGGCACGTCCTGACCGCCCTCCTCGCGGTGCATGACGAGGTCCGCGAGCCGGCGCAGCTCGTCGCGATCCGACTCCGGCACCCCCATGAGGTCGGAGATGACGTCCATCGGCAGCTTGCCCGCGTAGTCCTGGACGAAGTCGAACTCGCCGCCGTCCCGAGACCTGTCGAGGCACTCGTCCCAGTACTGCCGTGAGATCCGTTCGATCCCCTCGGAGAGCGCGTCGACCCGCCGGGAGGTGAAGCCCTTGCTCACCAGCTTGCGCAGCCGGGCGTGCCTCGGGTCGTCCATCGCCAGGAAGGACATCGTCTTGTAGGCGTGCGGTCCGTACGCCGCCGGGTCGAGGGAGACCCCCATCGCGTTGGAGAAGACGTCGGGCGCGCGGAAGGCCTCACGGACGTCGGCATGCTTGCTCAGCGCCCAGAAGTCGAGATCCGGGTTGTGGTAGACGGGGGCCTCGGCGCGCAACCGGGCGTAGAACGGGTACGGATCCTCGTGTACGGCGTAGTCGTACGGGCTGAACACGAGCGGGGCGGGAGTCGCGGTGGTCATGTCTCAGGTCACCTCAGGATGAGTCGGGCGGCGGACTCGATGGCGTCCGCCATGTCGGAGTAGGAGCCATAGCCCATGCCCGCGCGGACGAGCGCGCCCGCGTAGACCATCTCCAGGGCGTCGATCACCTCGTCGTCGGCCTCGTCACCCAGCGCGGCCGTCAGGCGTCGTCGGATGTCCGCGCCGATCCGGATCCTCAGGTGGGACACCTCCGGGTCGTCGCCCAACAGGGCCGCGGTGACCGCAGAGGAGAGCTCGGGCTCGTCCGCGACCAACATCGCGACGTCCCGCAGGACCGCCACCACCCTGTCCACCGTGGTGCCGCTGCCGGCGCCCTCGGTGACGTGGTCACGCAGGCGTCGCCAGAACACCTCGGCGATGAGGTGGCCCTTGGACGAGAAGTAGGTGTACGCGGTGGCCGGGGCGACGCCGGCCCTCGAGGCCACGGCCCGGACCGCGAGCCCGCCCGGCCCCTTCTCGCGCAACACCTCCACCGCGGCGCTGGTGAGGCGGTCGACGGTCTCTGCCTGCTGGCCGTTGAGGCGCCTTCGCGTGGATTCGAAACGAACGTCACTGGACATGTGTCTGGACAGTACACCACTCGCCGGACTATCGTCTAGACAGTTGTCCACCCGCACCCGACGGAAGGCCCCCCGTGACGACGAGCACCACCTACGACGCCCCGCTCCTCATCGGCGGCGAGCTGCGCCCGGCCTCCGGGGGCGGCACGTTCGACGTCCTCAACCCCGCCACGGAGGACCTGATCGGCCGCGCCGCCGACGCCCGCCCCGAGGACATGGACGCCGCCATCGAGGCGGCCCGGACCGCGTTCGACACCACCACGTGGTCCACCGATCATGCCTTCCGTGCGGCGTGTCTGCGGCAACTCCGGGATGCTCTGCAGTCCCACACCGAGGAGCTGCGCGCACTGACCATCGCCGAGGTGGGCGCCCCCCACATGTTCACCACCGGGCCCCAGCTGGAGGGCCCCGTGGCCGACCTGGGCTGGCTCGCCGACCTCGTCGACGCCTACCAGTGGGTCGAGGAGCTGGGCGAGTCCGAGGTGATGGGGGTGCGCTCCCATCGCTCGGTGCGCCGGGAGGCGATCGGCGTGGTCGGAGCCATCACCCCGTGGAACTTCCCCAACCAGATCAACCTGGCCAAGATCGGGCCCGCGCTGGCCGCGGGCTGCACCGTGGTGCTCAAGCCCGCACCCGACACCCCGCTCATCGCCGCGGCCGTGGCCCGGATCGCCGCCGAGGAGACCGACATCCCCGCGGGAGTGCTCAACGTGGTCTCGTCCTCGGACCACGGGGTGGGCGCCCAGCTGACCACCGACCCGCGCGTGGACCTCGTCTCGTTCACCGGGTCCACCGCCACCGGCAAGAAGATCATGGTGGCCGCGGCGGAGACCCTCAAGAAGGTCTTCCTCGAGCTGGGCGGCAAGTCCGCCGCGGTCGTGCTGGACGACGCCGACCTGAACGCCGCCTGCTTCATGACGGCCCTCAACGCCTGTACCCACGCCGGCCAGGGCTGCGCCCTCACCACCCGACTGGTGGTGCCCCGCGAGAAGTACGACGAGGCCGTCGAGGCGGCCAAGGGCGCCATGGCGGCCTTCGCGCCGGGCGACCCCACCGACCCCGGCACCCTGTGCGGTCCGCTGATCTCCGAACTGCAGCGCGAGCGGGTCGAGGGGTACATCGCACTGGCCGTCGAGGAGGGCGGCACCGTCGAGATCGGCGGCGGGCGCCCCTCCGGCGAGGACAAGGCCAAGGGCTTCTGGGTGGAGCCCACCCTGATCTCCGGACTCGACAACTCCGCGCGGGTGGCCCGGGAGGAGATCTTCGGCCCCGTCCTCGTCGTCATCCCCCACGACGGCGACGACGACGCGGTCCGGATCGCCAACGACTCCCCCTACGGCCTCTCCGGCGCCGTCTGGGGCGCCGACCTCGGCCGCGTCGAGAGGGTCGTGGCGGGCATCCGCACCGGAACGCTCGGGGTGAACGGCGGCGTCTGGTACGGCGCCGACGTGCCCTTCGGCGGCTACAAGCAGTCGGGCATCGGCCGTGAGATGGGCCGCCAGGGTTTCGAGGAGTACCTCGAGACCAAGTCCGTGGCCACCCCGGCCTGACGCGCCGCCCGCACCCGAGCCACCACCCGCATCACGCCATATCAAGCCATATCAAGCCACACCAAGGAAGCAGAGACTACAGACATGGGACGTTTTGACGGCAAGTCCGTGATCGTGACCGGCGCGGCCGGCGGAATCGGCGAGGAGTACGCCAAGGCGCTCGCCGCCGAGGGCGCGAAGGTCGTGGTGGCCGACGTCTCGGACACCGAGGGCGAGCGCGTGGCGGCGGAGATCGTCGCCGCCGGCGGCGAGGCCTTCTTCCAGCACACCGACGTCTCGGACCCGGACTCGGCCGACGCGTGCGCCGAGGCGACCGTGGAGAAGTACGGCCGGCTGGACATGCTGGTCAACAACGCCGCGATCTTCGGCGGCATGAAGCTCGACTTCCTCATCACGGTGCCGTGGGACTACTACCAGAAGTTCATGCAGGTCAACATGAACGGCCAGCTCCTCATGGTCCGCGCCTGCTGGGAGAAGATGGCGGCGGCCGGCGGTGGCGCGATCGTCAACCAGTCCTCGACCGCCGCGTGGCTCTACTCCGGCTTCTACGGCCTGGCCAAGGTGGGCGTCAACGGCCTGACCCAGCAGCTGGCCACCGAGCTGGGCGGGTCCGGCATCCGCATCAACGCCATCGCGCCCGGCCCGATCGACACCGAGGCCAACCGCACCACCACCCCGCAGTCCATCGTCAAGGACATGGTCGACAAGCTCCCCCTCAAGCGGATGGGTCAGCCCCAGGACCTGGTGGGAATGCTGTTGTTCCTGCTGTCGGACGAGGCGTCGTGGATCACCGGCCAGATCTTCAACGTCGACGGCGGACAGGTCATCAGGTCGTGAGCGGGCAGTCGGCCGGCAGCGCGGGGCAGGACCCGGGAGCCTCTCCCATCGGTCCGGGGTCACCCGAGCACTCCCCCGCGCCCGTGGGGTTCATCGGGCTGGGGAACATGGGAGCGCCCATCGCCCGGCGGCTGCTGTCGTGGCCCGGCGGACTGGTGGTCTGCGACGTCCGTCCCGAGGCCGCCGAACCGTTCGTCTCCGAGGGGGCCACCGCCGCCGCGACGCCCGCCGAGGTGGCCCGGACCGCACGACTGGTCTCGGTGACGGTGCTCGACGACGCCCAGGTGCGGGACGTCGTCCAGGGTCCCGACGGGATCCTGCGCACGGCGGCGCCGGGGACGGTGGTCGCGGTCCACTCCACCATCTCCGACTCCACGGCCGTAGAGCTTGCTCAGGCGTGCGCCACCCACGGGGTGCACCTGGTGGACGCGCCGGTCTCGGGGGGCGCACCGGGCGCCGAGAAGGGCGAGCTCGCGGTGATGGTGGGTGGACCCCGCGAGGTCTACGAGGCCTGCAAGCCCGTGTTCGCCCTGTGGGCCGCGATGCCGGTCCACGCCGGCGAGGTGGGCGCGGGCACCCGGATGAAGCTCGCCCGCAACCTGCTGCACTTCATCTCCTTCACCGCCGCCGCCGAGGCCTCCCGGCTGGCGGAGGCCGCGGGCATCGACATCGCCAAGCTCGGTCGCGTGGTCCGGCACACCGACGCCATCACCGGAGGTGCCGGGGCGGTCATGCTGCGCGAGACCACCGCGCCGATCGCCCCCGACGACTTCTGGCACGGCGTGTTCACCCACGTCCGGGGCCTCGGCGAGAAGGACCTCTCGCTGGCGTTGTCCCTGGGCGAGCGGTTGGAGGTGGACCTGCCGCTCGGGACCATCGCGCTACGGGACCTGGGTGCCGGGTTCGGCGTGGGGCCGGGCGAGATCGCCCGCCGCGCCGCGACCGCGGGTGCGGACGTAGACGGCGGGAGCGACGACCACAGCAACGACAGCAACAGCGACGACGAGGGAGCACGATGAGCGACACGGCAGGGTCCGGCATGTCCCCGGAGCGCGAGCGCGGGTTGGCCATGATGACCGAGGTCTACGGCTTCGAGATGTCCGACGGTCCCGGCGACTACTTCGCCGAGACCGCGGACCACTTGTTCGGGCGCGTGTGGTCCCGTCCGGGCCTGAGCCACCGCGACCGCCGCCTGCTCCTGCTGGGCGCGCTGACCGCACAGGGGAACACGGACATCGCCGACATCCAGGTGGCCGCCGCGCTGGGCAACGACGAGCTCACACCCGAGGAACTGGAGGAGATCGTGTTGTTCCTCTGCTACTACGCGGGCTGGCCAAACGGCACCAAGCTGGGCAACGTGGTGGGCCCGCACGTGGCGCGCGCCCGTAAGGCCGCACGGCGGGCCGCGGCCGGGTCCGGGAGCGAGGGCTGAGGGCGGGGGCCGGGAGCGCGGTGACGGGCGATAGGTTTATGCCATGACCGCTCCCGAGATCGACCAGGCGCTGCTCGACGTGGCGCTCTCCGCCCCCGGCTTCATGCCGCTGGACGAGGGCCGCACCCTCTACGAGATCGCCTGCGAGTACCTGGGCGACGGCGTGGGGGTCGAGATCGGCACCTACTGCGGCAGGTCCACCGTCTTCCTCGGCGCGGCCGCGCGGGTGACCGGCGGCAGCATCGTCACCGTCGACCACCACCGTGGGTCCGAGGAGCACCAGCCCGGGTGGGAGTATCACGACACCACGCTGGTCGACCCGCACACCGGCCGCCTGGAGACCCTCGTGGCGTTCCGGCACACGATGTGGGACGCGGAGCTCGACGACGTGGTGACGGCCGCGGTGGGCACCTCGCGCCAGGTGGCCCGGGTCTGGGGCAGGCCGGCCTCGTTCGTGTTCATCGACGGCGGCCACTCCTCCGAGGCGGCGCAGGCCGACTACGAGGGGTGGGCCCCGTGGGTCGCGGTCGGCGGCGCTCTGTTGATCCACGACGTGTTCCCCAACCCCGAGGACGGTGGACGCCCGCCGTACGAGATCTACTGCCGCGCCCTGGAGTCCGGCCAGTTCACCGAGGTCCGCGCGGTGGACTCGCTGCGCGTCCTGCGCCGCGACTCCGGCGAGGTCGGCGCCCCCATGCCGTAGGACCCGTCAGACCGCCCACCGGCCGCCCGCGCTCCACGCATCGCCGGAGCCCGGGCGGCCGC
>NZ_JAALDZ010000240.1:0-12059 GCF_014145125.1 Dietzia sp. CQ4
CCTGACGGGCGATCGCGAGCGCGGCGGGGTGCGCGGCCGGCGCGGGCCCGTCCTTCCTGGGCGCCTGCCTGGGCGCGGACGACGAGGAGGCCTGGGAGTCGGACTGATCCGAGTCCGATCCCTTGCCGCCGCGCTTGCGGCCGCGGCGGGAGCCGGGCTCGTCGGCGTTGTGCGACTCGGTGTGGACGGGGTCGGCGTGCACGATCAGGCCACGGCCCTGGCAGTGCTCGCAGGGCGTGGAGAACGCCTCGACGAGACCCGTGCCCAGCTTCTTGCGGGTGAGCTGGACCAGCCCCAGCGAGGTGACCTCGGAGACCTGGTGACGGGTGCGGTCGCGCCCCAGTGCCTCGGTGAGCCGCCGCAGCACGAGGTCGCGGTTGGCCTCGAGCACCATGTCGATGAAGTCGATGATCACCATCCCGCCCACGTCGCGCAGGCGCAGCTGGCGGACGATCTCCTCGGCCGCCTCGAGGTTGTTCTTGGTGACGGTCTCCTCGAGGTTGCCACCCGAGCCGGTGTACTTGCCGGTGTTGACGTCGATGACCGTCATGGCCTCGGTGCGGTCGATCACGAGCGAGCCACCGGAGGGCAGCCACACCTTGCGGTCGAGCGCCTTGGCCAGTTGCTCGTCCACGCGGTGGGTGGCAAACACGTCGACGTCGGGGTTGTCGTACCGCTCGAGCCGCTCGGTCATCTCCGGTGCGACCCTCGAGACGTAGTCGTGCACGGTGTCCCACGAGGTGTCGCCCTGGATCACCAGCGACGAGAAGTCCTCGTTGAACAGGTCTCGCACCACCTTGACCAGCAGGTCGGGCTCCTCGTACAGGGCGATCGGTGTGCCGGCACCCGCGGAGGTCCGCTTCGCGGAGGCCTCGGCGATCTCGGTCCACTGGGCGGCCAGTCGTTCGACGTCCCGGCCGATCTCCTCCTCGCTGACCCCCTCTGCCGCGGTCCGGATGATCACGCCCGAGCCCTCGGGGACGACGTCCTTGAGGATCGCCTTGAGTCGACGCCGCTCGGTGTCGGGGAGCTTGCGGGAGATGCCGGTGGAGTTGCCGTCGGGCACGTACACCAGGAACCGACCGGCCAGCGAGATCTGCGTGGTCAGGCGGGCGCCCTTCTGGCCGATGGGATCCTTGGTGACCTGCACCAGGACCATGTCGCCGGGCCTGAGCGCCTGTTCGATCCGCCGGGCCTTACCGCCGAGTCCGGCGGCCTCCCAGTTGACCTCACCGGCGTACAGGACGCCGTTGCGACCGCGGCCGATGTCGACGAACGCGGCCTCCATGCTCGGGAGCACGTTCTGGACGCGGCCGAGGTAGACGTTGCCCACCATGGAGCGCGCGGACTCGGTGGTGACGAAGTGCTCCACCAGCACCTTGTCCTCCAGCACGCCGACCTGGGTCATGATCCCCTTGCCGTCGCCGCGCCTCTTCTCCCGGACCACCATCACGCGGTCGACGGACTCGCGACGGGCGAGGAACTCGGACTCGGAGAGGATGGGCTGGCGGCGGCGCCCGGCATCGCGTCCGTCGCGGCGGCGCTGGCGCTTGGCCTCGAGCCGGGTCGAACCGCTGATGCCCTGGACCTCGTCGTTCGACGAGCCCGAACCGGAGGCCTGTCCCCCACGCGCCGGTCGACGCCGCGGTTCGCGCTGCTCCTGGGCGTCCGTGTCGGTGGAGTCGTCGCCGGAGGCCTGGGTGTCGTCGTTGCCCGAACCCCCTCCACGACGACGACGCCGGCGACGCCGACGCGAGCCGGACGGTGACCCGTCGGAGTCGTCCGAGTCGTCATCCGAGGAGTCGTCCCCCGATCCGGACCGCCCCTCGGCGCGATCGGACGAGTCGGTGTCGGGACGGGAGTCGTCTCCGCCGGAGCCCCCGCCGCCGGACTCGTCCCGGTCGTCCCGGTCGTCGGCGGCGTCGGACCCCTCCGGATCCCCGTCGGCCCGGTCGGTCTCGTTGTTCTGCTCGTCGATGTTCTCGCCACGTCCACGGCCGCGGCCACGACGGCCACGCCGGCGGCGACGCCCACCGCCGTCGCCGGTGTCGGTGACGTCGGAGGCCTCCGTGGGGTCGGTGGCCTCCGTGGAGTCGGTGGCGGCGTCGGAGCGCCCCCGGGTCCGCGAGTCATCCGTGGGCCCGGTGTCAGCAGCGTCGGTCCGGGCTCTGTCGGTCCGGGCTCTGTCGGTCCGGGTGCTGTCGGTCCGGGCGCTGTCGGACGCCGCGGACCTCGTGCGCGCCGGGCGCTCCCGCTCGGCCTTGGCAGCGGCCTCATCCGGAGAGAGGAACAGAGGGGAGAACGAGGGTGTCGCGGTGGACCGGCGACGGTTCCCGGACTCCGCCGCGCCCACCTCACCGGTGACGATCGACATCTCCGGCAGGGGTCGACGCACGGGCGCCTGCGTCCCGGACTTCTTCTCGGTGGTGGGCTCTGCGGTGGCATCCGGCGCCGTCTTCCCCGCCGCGGCCTTGCGCGCCTTCTTGGCGGGGGCCTTGTCGGCGGGGGCCTTCCGGGCGGGCTTCTCGGTCTCCGCCGTCTCGGCGGGGCCCTTCTCCGCGCGGCCCTTCTCCGCGGGGTCCTTGTCCGCGGGGGCCTTGTCCGCGGGGGCCTTCTCGGCCGCCGCCTTCCTGGCGGGCGCCTTCTTGGCGGGAGCCTTCTCGGCCCGTGCCGCGCGGGCGGGCTTCTCCACCGGGGCGTCCTCGGTGGCGGTGGCCGCCTCGGACGTCGTGGCCCCGCCGTCCCCGCGGCTGGCGAACCACGTGAGCAGCACCTCGCGCGTCACCCCGGACTGGGCGCTCCTGACCTCCACGCCGATGCCGGCCATGGCGGCCAGGAACTCCTTGCTGGTCATCCCCACGGCCTTGGCGGCCGCGTGCGCGCGCATCTTCTCCGGAAGCGCGTTGAGATCGTCGATGGTCAGGTTCGAATCCGACACGTGTCTCCTCTGGCCGGACTCCGGGCGCGATCACGTCACCGGAGTGCTCCGGTGACCCACGCCGCCGCACGGGGTCGGCATTTCTCTCTGGGCCCCACCTCGGGTGGGGCTATGTCTTGTGGTCCGCGATCCCGGTGTGATCCGGGCCGCGGAGGGCGGGCGCCCGATCCGGGGCGAACTGGAGGTCCGCTCGCCAAGAATGTGGGCTTCGGCCATTGTCCCACACACGCCGACGATCCGTCGCCGCGCGGGCGAGGTGAGACGACGAACGCGCCCGTCGGTCCGGGGACCGACGGGCGCGTCCGGTGCGATCACCGGTGATGAACCGGGATCGTTGGTGATGAGGTCAGATCAGAGTCCGGGGAACCACAGTTCGATCTCACGTGCCGCGGATTCCTCGGAATCCGACCCGTGGACGAGGTTGAACTGGGTCTCCAGCCCGTAGTCCCCGCGAATGGACCCGGGGGCGGCCTTCTCCACCGGGTCGGTCCCGCCGGCGAGCTGTCGCCACGCGGCGATCGCGCGCGGACCCTCCACGACACCGGCCACGACCGGCCCGGAGGTGATGAACTCGAGCAGGTCGCCGTAGAACGGACGCTCGGCGTGCTCGGCGTAGTGCGCGGCCGCGGTCTCCTGTGGCACCCGGCGCATGTCCATGGCCACGAGCCGGAGGCCCTTGGCCTCGATTCGCGCGAGAATGGTGCCGGTCAGGCCTCGCTGGACGCCATCGGGCTTGATGAGGAAGAAAGTTCTCTCGGTCACGGCCGCAATGCTACAAGTACCCGGGACCCGTCAGTCGTGCTGGCTGGGCAGGTACCCGCCCGCCATCCGCCGGGAGAGGTCCCGCCGCAGATAGAGGATGTACGCCCACACCGCCGCGAACATCAGGCCGCACACGCCCATCGACCAGTGCACGGCCCACCCCGCCACCGCCAGCCCGGCGAGGGTGAGGTTCAGCGGGATCGCCCAGGGACGCCGCTGCAGTCCACTGGCCACGACCATCGCCACGGCGAGCAGGCTGACGAACCACACCTTCCAGGGCTGGAAGTGCTCTCCGTCGTCGACCCTCGCGATCACCGTGAGCACCAGGCCGATCACGATCGCCTCGAGGATCAGGGTCCCGGCCATGATCCCCCGAAGTCCCTTCCACGGATCCACCGAGGGTTCGTGGGCGGTGGCCGCCGGATCGACGGAACCGGTGTCGGTCACTGTGCGTCCTTTCCGAACAGGCTGCGGGCGGCCCCCGCGGTCAACACCGATCCCGTCACGAGTACGCCGACCCCGGAGACGTCGTCGTCGGCGGTCGGGTCGGGGACCCCCACCAGGTCCAGCGCGGCGCTGATCGCATCGGGCAGGGTGTCCACCACGTGGACCCGCTGGGCGGTGAACCGGTCCTCGGCGACCCTCGCGAGGTCCTCGAGCGCCATCGCGCGCGGCGACCCGGTCCTGGTGACGACGACCTCGTCGACCACCGGCTCGATGGCCGCGAGGAAGGCGTCGGCGTCCTTGCCGTCCAGCATCGCGACCACGGCGACGAGACGTCGGAAGTCGAATTCGGAGGTCACCGCCTCGGCGAGTGCGCGCCCGCCGTGACCGTTGTGCGCGGCGTCCACCAGCACCGTCGGGCTCGAGCTGAGGCGCTCGAGCCGGCCGGGGTTGTCCACGGCGGCGAATCCGGCGCGGATGAGCTCGGGGTCCAGCGACCGGTCGGGGCCCGCCCCGAAGAACGCCTCGACGGCGGCCAGGGCGGTGGCGGCGTTCTCGGCCTGGTGCTCGCCGAACAGAGGGAGGAACACCTCCGGGTACTCGCCTCCGAGACCACGCAGGGTGAGCTGCTGTCCGCCCACCGCCAGGCGGCGCTCGACCACGTCGAACTCCGAGCCGAGACGTGCCACCACCGCGCCCACCTCGACCGCGCGACGCAGCAGCACCTCCATCGCCTCGGGCTCCTGGCGACCGATCACGGCGACCGGGTCCCTCGGCAGCAGGTCATCCTCTGCTCCGGGCTGGATGATCCCCGCCTTCTCCCCCGCGATGGTCGCCAGGTCGTCCCCGAGGTAGTCGGTGTGGTCCAGACCGACAGGGGTGACGACGGCGACGGCCGGCCTCACCACGTTGGTGGCGTCCCAGGTCCCGCCCATCCCGGTCTCCACCACGGCCACGTCCACCGGGGCGTCGGCGAAGGCCGCGAAGGCCATCGCGGTGAGCACCTCGAAGTAGCTCATCCGGGGTCCACCACCGGCCTCGGACCGCTGGTCCACCAGTTCCAGGTACGGCTGCAGTTCGCGGTAGGTGTCCACGAACAGGCGTGCCGGGACGGGCTCGCCGTCCAGGGCGATGCGCTCGGTGACGGTCTGCAGGTGCGGGCTGGTGTTGCGCCCGGTGCGCTGGTGCAGTGCCCGAAGGAGGGCGTCGATCATCCGGGTGACCGAGGTCTTGCCGTTGGTCCCCGCCACGTGGACGACCGGGTAGGCGTGCTGCGGATCCCCGAGGACGCCGGTGAGCTCCGCGATCCGGTCCAGGCTCGGTTCGAGGCGGGTCTCCGGCCACCGGGTGGCCAGTTCCTCCTCGACCGCCGCGAGCTCTGCGGTGTCGGCCTGCCACTCGGGGCTGCCGACCTCCGGGATCGGTCGCGGCTCCTGGTGGTCCTCGCCGTCCTCGTCACCGGGCAGCGGCCCGCCGAGGGAGACCCCGGAGACCAGGCCCTCCTCGCCGAGCATCTCGGCGACGTCCTCCTCCGTGGGGGTGTCCCAGCCCTCGTCCGGGTCGTGGGGCTCGAGCCACCGATGACCCGCCATCAGGCGGTGCTCCCGGCCGGGAGGCCCTCGAGTCGGGCGGAGATCCGGCTGACCTCGGTCTCGGCGAGATCCCGGCGCGCGCGGATCTTGTCCACCACGTGGTCGGGGGCCTTGCCGAGGAACGCCTCGTTGCCCAGCTTGGCGCCGGTGGTCTCCAGCTCCTTGCGCGCGGCCGCGAGGTCCTTCTCCAGGCGGCGACGCTCGGCGGCCAGGTCGATGGTGCCGGAGGTATCGATCTCGACCCCCACCGTGGACAGCCCCAGCCGGACCTCGAGCGAGGCGGTGGCGGTGAAGTCGTCCCCGGCCGGGGTGATCCGCGCGAGCGAGGCCACCTGGTCGAGCAGGTCGGCGGGCAGATCCGCCGCGTCGACCCCGGTGACGCGCGCGGGCACCCGCTGGCCGGGCTTGAGTCCCTGGTCGGAGCGGAAGCGGCGGATCTCGGTGACGAGGGTCTGGGCGTCGGCCACGCGGCGCACGGACTCCGCGGCCCCCTCTGCCGGGGCCACGTCGGAGGGCCAGTCCGCGACCACCACGGAGTCGCGTCCGGTCAGGGCCGTCCACAGCACCTCGGTGACGAACGGGATGACGGGGTGCAGCATCCGCAGCACCACGTCCAGCACGTGTCCCAGCACGAGCCGCGTGTGCTCGGCGCGCTCGGAGCCGCGCGCCTCGTCGTCGTTCCCGAACTGGACCTTGGCCAGCTCCAGGTACCAGTCACACACCTCGTCCCACGCGAAGTGGTACAGGGCCTCGCAGGCCTTGGAGAACTCGTAGCGGTCCAGGGCGTCGTCGACCGACACGCGCACCTCGCCGAGGCGCCGGAGGATCCACCGGTCGGCGTCGGTGAGCGCGGACGCGTCCGGGAGCTCGCCCACCTTCGCGCCGTTCATCAGCGCGAACCGCGTGGCGTTGAACAGCTTGGTGGCGAAGTTGCGCGAGGCCTGGGCGGCGTCGTCACCCACGGACAGGTCGCCGCCGGGGTTGGCGCCCCGGGCCAGGGTGAAGCGCAGGGCGTCGGCGCCGAAGCGGTCGACCCAGTCGAGCGGGTCGATGCCGTTTCCCCTGGACTTGGACATCTTCTGGCCGTGCTCGTCGCGGACGAGCCCGTGGAGGAACACGTCGGTGAACGGGACCTTCCCCGGGGCGGAGGTGTCACCCGTCAGGGTGCGACCCACGAAGGTGCCGAACATCATCATCCGGGCCACCCAGAAGAACAGGATGTCGTACCCGGTGACCAGCACGGACGTGGGGTAGAACCGCTCGATGTCGGTGGTCCGGTCGGGCCAGCCCATGGTCGAGAACGGCCACAGCCCGGAGGAGAACCACGTGTCGAGCACGTCCGTGTCCTGCGTGTACCCGGCGGGCGGCTCCTCGCCCACGCCCACACAGACCACCTCGCCGTCCGGCCCGTACCAGATGGGGATGCGGTGGCCCCACCACAGCTGGCGGGAGATGCACCAGTCGTGCATGTCGTCGACCCAGTCGAACCAGCGCGGTTCCTGGCTCTTCGGGTGGATCACCGTGTCGCCGTCGCGCACGGCGTCGCCGGCCATCCTGGCCAGCTCCTCGACCCTGACCCACCACTGCAGGGACAGCCGGGGCTCGATCGGCTCGCCAGATCGCTCCGAGTGTCCGACGGAGTGCAGGTACGGGCGCACCTCCTTGACGATCCGGCCCTCGGCGGCGAGGTCCTCGCGGATCACCCTTCGCGCCTCGAACCGGTCCATCCCGTCGTAGCGTGTCCCCGTGTCGGCGATGCGGCCGGCCGCGTCCATGATCGTGGGCATCTCCAGCCCGTGGCGCTGGCCGATCGCGAAGTCGTTGGGGTCGTGCGCGGGCGTGACCTTGACGGCCCCCGTCCCGAACTCGGGGTCCACGTGGTCGTCCGCCACGACGCGCATGGTCCAGCCCTCACGGAACGGGTGCTCGATCTCGGTGCCCACGAGGTGGGCGTACCGCGGGTCCTCCGGGTGCACGGCGATCGCCGTGTCGCCCAGCATCGTCTCGAGCCGGGTCGTGGCCACCACCAGGTGCGGCTGCGAGTCGTCCATCGAGCCGTAGCGGAAGCTCACCAACTCGCCCTCGACATCCGCGTACTTGACCTCGATGTCCGAGATCGCGGTCTGGAGTGTGGGCGACCAGTTGACCAGCCGCTCGGCGCGGTAGATCAGCCCCTGGTCGTAGAGCTCCTTGAAGATGGTCTGCACCGCGCGGGACAGTCCCTCGTCGAGGGTGAACCGTTCACGCGACCAGTCGACTCCGTCGCCGAGGCGGCGCATCTGCTCGCCGATGGTCCCGCCGGACTCACGCTTCCACTCCCAGACCTTCTGGATGAACGCCTCTCGCCCGATCTCGTGGCGGTCGATCCCCTCGGCGCGGAGCTTGCGGTCCACGAGGGTCTGGGTGGCGATCCCGGCGTGATCCATTCCGGGAAGCCAGAGGACCTCGAACCCCTGCATGCGCTTGCGCCGCGTGAGCACGTCCATGAGCGTGTGGTCGAGCGCGTGGCCCATGTGCAGGCTGCCCGTGACATTCGGCGGAGGCAGCACCACCGAGTACGCGGGCTTGTCGCTGGAGGGGTCCGCCTCGAAGTAGCCGGCGTCGACCCAGCGTCGGTACAGCTCGGACTCGACCTCGCCGGGGTTCCAGGAGGCGGGGAGCAAATCCGCGCGGTCGGTCTCGGGGCCGGGGGTCGCTGCAGTCGTCACCCGACCATCGTAGGCCGTCCGCGCCGGGACCCCACACACGCCGCCGGAGGCCCCGCCCCCGGGGTCAGTCGGTCAGGCCGAGGGCGTGCACGGCGTCGCGCTCGGAGATCAACTCGGCCACCGAGGCGTCGATGCGGGCGCGCTGGAAATCGTCGATCTCCAGACCCTCGACGACCTCCCATTCCCCGCCGTGACTGCGGCAGGGCAGGCCGGTGACCACCCCCGGGACCGTGTCGTACTGCCCGTCGGAGGGCAGCGCGACCGTGGTCCAGCTCTCCCCCGGTGTGCCGTGGACCCAGTCACGCATCTGATCGACGGCGGCCCCGGCCGCGGAGGCGGCCGACGACGAGCCCCGCACGGCGATGATCTCGGATCCCCGGTTCGCGACCCGCGGGATGAAGGTGTCGGCCAGCCAGTCCCGCCCGAGCCCGGCGGTCACGGGCTCACCGGCTCGGGTGAGATAGGAGACGTCCGGGAACTGGGTGGCCGAGTGGTTCCCCCACACCACGACCCCGTCGAGTTCGGCGACGGGGGCGCCCAGGCGGGTGGCGAGCTGGCTCAACGCCCGGTTGTGGTCGAGCCGCATGAGGGCGGTGAACCGACCGGCCGGGACGTCCGGGGCGTGCCTGTGCGCGATGTAGGCGTTGGTGTTGGCGGGGTTGCCCACCACCACGACGCGGATGTCGTCCGCGGCGCCGGCGTTGATCGAGCGTCCCTGGTCGCGGAAGATGGCACCGTTCGCGCTCAACAGGTCGGAGCGCTCCATGCCCTTGCCCCGCGGCATGGCCCCGACGAGGAACGCGGCGTTGGCGCCGTCGAACGCCGCGGTCGCGTCGTCGGTGATCTCGATCGAGTCGACCAGCGGCAGAGCGCAGTCCTCGATCTCCATCGCCACGCCCTCGGCGGCCGTGACGGCCGACGGGATGTCCAGCAGTCGGAGGCGGACCGGGGTGTCGGGGCCGTAGACCAGACCGGACGCCAGCCGGAAGAGCAAGGAGTAGGCGATCTTTCCGGCGGCACCGGTGACGGTGACGGTGACCGGGGCGGTGGAGCTCATGCGCGGGGACCTTCCTCTGGCGACGACGGGGTCGGTCCCCACAGTAGTGAGGAACCGGCACCCTGTTGACCGCGCGAGCCGCCGTACACCCGTTGTTCGCCCCGGGGCCGATCGGTGGTGTGCCGACCGGGCGGAGGGGCGGTCGGGCGGGAGGTCGCGCTAGGTGTGGACGTCGGCGCCCGTCTTGGCGCGGATCTCCTCGATCGTGACGCCCGGGGCCGGTTCGACGAGTCGGAACCCCTCCGGGCAAATGTCGAGGACGCACAGGTCGGTGACGACCCGCTGGACGCATCCGCGCCCGGTGTACGGCAGGGAGTTCTCCGCCAGGAGTTTGGCCTCGCCCGTGCGGGTGACGTGGTCCATCATCACGACCACCCGGCCGGCGCCGTGGACCAGGTCCATGGCCCCGCCCATGCCTTTGACCATGGCGCCGGGGATCATCCAGTTGGACAGGTCACCGGTCTGTGAGACCTGCATGGCGCCGAGCACGGCCACGTCGACCGTTCCGCCCCGGATCATGGCGAACGACGCCGACGACGAGAAGAACGCCGCCCCGGCAGCCGCGGTGATCGTCTCCTTGCCCGCGTTGATCATCTCCGGGTCGAGCTGTTCGGGCGTCGGGTAGGGGCCCACGCCGAGGATCCCGTTCTCCGAATGGAGAGTGACGTGGACGCCCGTCGGTAGGTGGTCCGGGATCAGTGTCGGCATTCCGATCCCCAGGTTGACGTACTGCCCGTCGACGAAATCGGTGGCGATGCGTGCCGCCATCTGCTCGTGTGTCCAGCTCATGACCTGTCCTCTCCCCTGCTGCTGAGCTTCTCGATCTCCACGCCGGTCTCCTGGCGTCCGACCTCGACGAGCCGCTGGACAAAGATGCCGGGGAGATGGACGTCCGCCGGGTCGATCTCGCCGGCCGCGACGATCTCCTCGGCCTGGACGATCGTGATGCGGCCGGCCATCGCGACGTCCGGGTTGAAGTTCCGGGCGGTGCCGCGGAACTGCAGGTTGCCCGCCGTGTCCGCCCGATGGGCGTGGACGAGCGCGAAATCCGTGACGATCGCGCGCTCCAGGACGTACGGGGTCCCGTCGAACTCTCGGACCTCTTTGGGCTCGGAGGCCACGGCGACTCCCCCGTCGCCGTCATAGCGCAGCGGCAGTCCGCCCTCGGCGACCATCGTCCCGACGCCCGCCGGCGTGTAGAAGGCCGGGATGCCCGCCCCACCGGATCGCATCCGCTCGGCGAGCGTGCCCTGCGGCGTCAGCTCCACCTCGAGCTCCCCGCTCAGGTACTGCCTGGCGAACTCCTTGTTGGCCCCCACGTAGGAGGCCGTGGTGCGGGTGATGCGGCGGGCCTCCAGGAGCGTGCCGAGGCCGAAGCCGTCCGTGCCGCAGTTGTTGCTCACGGTCTGCAGATCGGTGGCGCCCTGTTCCAGGAGTGCGTCGATCAGGACGGCGGGGATGCCGACCAGACCGAAACCCCCCACGGCGAGGGAGGCGCCGTCCGGGATGTCCGCGACCGCGGCGGCGGCCGACGAGAAGATTTTGTTGGTCATGTCACACATCGTAGGACCTGTTCGCCTGTTGCACAACTGTTCGTCTTACGTACACTTCCAGCGTATCGTGGTTCACGTCACCCGCACCAGAACTGACCCGCCGCTCCCCAGGAAAGGACCCATCCCATGCCCGCCACCCTGTCTCACCAGGTCAGCGGCCCGCCCTCAGCGGATGCCCCTGCCGTAGTACTGCTCGGATCCCTCGGTTCGGACCGGTCGATGTGGGACGCCCAGGTGCGCGATCTGGCCCGCGACCACGTGGTGATCGCCGTCGACCACCGAGGGCACGGGAACTCAGACGTCATTCCGGGGCCGTGCACGATCGCCGACCTCTCCGGCGACGTCCTCGCCCTGCTCGACACCCTCGGCGAGGGTCACGTCCACGTGGTCGGGCTCTCCCTGGGCGGCGCCGTGGCCCAGTGGCTCGCGGTCCACGAGCCCACCAGGGTCCGGTCCGCTGCCCTGCTGTGCACGGCTGCGAGGTTCGGCGAGCCCTCCGGATGGGCGGACCGCGCGGCCGCGGTCCGCGAGGGTGGCACCGCGGCCGTCGCCGACGCGGTGGTGGCGCGGTGGATCACCCCCGGACGCGCCCAGGAGGATCCCTCCCTGGTGGCCGGTCTCCGAAGGATGATCCTGGCGACCAGCGCCGAGGGGTACGCCGCCGCGTGCGATGCCCTGTCGGTCTGGGACGGCCGCGCCGACCTCGGCCGGATCACCTGCCCCACCCTCGTGGTGGCCGGAGACGAGGACCCCTCCACACCACCCGAGGTGCTGCGCGAGCTCGCGGAGGGCATCCCGGGGGCCGAGTTCGTCACCCTGTCCCCCGCCGCCCACGTACCCACAGTGGAGATGCCCGAGCGCGTCTCCGGGGTCCTGCGCGCACACCTGACCTCGGCCGGGCCCGCGTGACCGCGGAGGACGGCGAGCACGCCGCCGACGAGGCCCGTCCCGGGTCCGGGTCCGCGGCTGGGTCCGGGTCCGGGTCCGGGTCCGGGTCCGGGTCCG
>NZ_JAALDZ010000241.1:0-6992 GCF_014145125.1 Dietzia sp. CQ4
GCCGAGGCGCCGCCCTCGCTGGGCGGGTCCGCGGCCACCGCGCGCCCCGTTGAGGCCTCCGCACCGCAGCAGCAGGAGGGGGCCGAGGCGTACGGGGCCGCGCCCGGAACGATCTCCGCTCCGGGCGAGCCGGTCTCGTCGTCGTCGTCGGCACCTCGTGACTCGTCGGCCCGCGGGACCGAGACGCAGACCATCGTCCACCTGGTCCGGCACGGCGAGGTGCACAACCCCGACGGAGTGCTGTACGGCAGGCTGCCGGGCTTCCGGCTCTCCGAGCTGGGGCGCAGTCAGGCCGAGACCGTGGCACGCACGCTCGGGCAGGGGCACGACATCGTGTCGATCGTGGCCTCCCCGCTGCAGCGCGCCCAGGAGACCGCCGCCCCGTTGGCCGAGGCGCTGGGCCTGCCGGTGGGGATCGACGCCGACATCATCGAGGCCGACAACCGCTTCGAGGGCAACAAGGTCGGCGGCCCGGGCGGGGCGCTGCGTAACCCGAAGTACTGGCCGATCCTGATCAACCCGCTGCGACCGTCGTGGGGCGAGCCGTACCTGCAGATCGCCCACCGGATGATCGGGGCCGTGTACTCCACGCTCGACTCCGCCCGCGGCCACGAGGCGGTGCTGGTGAGCCACCAGCTGCCCGTGTACACCACTCGGCGGTTCCTCGAGGGCCGGCGGCTGTGGCACGACCCCCGCTCGCGGCAGTGTTCGCTGGCCTCGATCACCTCGCTGGTCTTCGAGGGCACGACGCTGCGCGACGTCGTCTACTCCGAACCGGCGGGTGCGTCCGACCCGTCGCAGACGGGAGCCTGAACCATGCGACGCCCCAAAGCCGCCCTCGGAGCCCTGCTCCTCGCGGGCGCCCTCGCCACCGGTGCGTGCGCGACCGGCACCGACGCGGTGGTGACGGGCCCGGAGACGTTCGAGTTCGTCAGCCCGGACGGTCAGCTGGAGATCCACTACGACCCCCCGTCCGAGCGCAAACCCGTCGCGACCCTCACCGGCCCGGATCTGCTGGACCCCGATCGCACGCTCAACGTCCAGGAGGACTTCGAGGGGCAGGTCGTGATCCTCAACCTGTGGGGCCAGTGGTGCGGCCCGTGTCGCGCGGAGTCCGACGACCTCCAGCGGTTGCAGGACGAGTTCGAACCGCAGGGCGCCACCGTGTTCGGCATCAACCTGCGCGACCCCAACCGGCAGAAGCCCGTCGACTTCGTGGAGGACAACGGCATCACGTTCCCCTCGATCTGGGACCCGAGCAATGCCGCGGTGGCGGCGCTGCGGGGCTTCCCGACGTCCGTGGTGCCGGCGACGATCATCCTGGACAAGCAGCACCGGGTGGCCGCCGTGTACCTGGCCGAGATCACCGATGACAAGCTGCGGGACACCGTGTCCGCGATCCTGGCCGAGGAGGTCGAGCCGGTGTGAACCCGGAGATGATCCTGGTCGCGCAGAGCGTGGGCGAGACCTTCCAGCAGACCGTGGCCAGCGGGCCGATCCTGCTGGCGCTGGGCGCGTGCGTCCTGGCGGGGCTCGTGTCCTTTGCCTCGCCGTGCGTGATCCCACTTGTGCCCGGCTACGTGGCGTACCTGGCCAGTGTCGTGGGCGCCGACCGTCCCCCGGTCACCGTGGCCGCCGCGGAGCGCCAACGAGCCGCCACGGCGACGATGACCCTGGAGGAACGCCGCACCCGCCGTTCCTCGCGTACGCGGGTGGTGGTGGCATCGCTGCTGTTCGTGGGCGGGTTCACCGTGGTCTTCGTGGCGCTCAGCGCCATGGTGCTGGGCACCGTGCAGTACCTGGCGCCGCAGCAGGAGTTGCTGCAGCGCCTCGGCGGCGTGGTGACGATCCTGATGGGGCTCGTCTTCATCGGCCTCGTGCCCACCCTGCAGCGGGATACGCGCATGCAGCCCAAGTCGCTCTCGACGTGGATCGGCGCCCCGATGCTGGGCGCCGTCTTCGCGCTGGGTTGGACGCCGTGCCTCGGCCCGACGTTGGCCGCGGCGCTCTCCGTGGCTGCGGGAACGGGTGTCGACGCCGCCCGGGGTGTGTTGCTGATCGTCGCGTACTGCCTGGGTCTGGGGCTGCCGTTCGTGTTGGTCGCGTTCGGTTCCACCTGGGCGATGCGGACCGTCGGGTGGCTGCAGAAGCACACCCGCGCGATCCAGGTGTTCGGCGGCGTCATGCTGATCATCGTGGGCCTGCTGCTGCTCTCCGGCGCGTGGGCCCTGTTCATCGACTGGCTCCGCGACTTCGCCATCTCGGACACCACCCTGCCCATCTGAGCGGCGCCTGACAGTCCCCGCGGTCACGCGGCCTCCTCGACGATGCCGGCCGCGCGGAGGCGTGCGTGGATGGCGTGGTCGAGGTCGCGGAGGAGCCCGAAGGGCAGGATCGGCGCCTCGAGTGACGTCAGCGGTGGCGGTCCCGCCTTGGCCGGCGGCGGGTCGGCGGCCCGCGGTGTGCCGGCGGGCGGGATCCATCGGACTCCCTGCGGCGCGGTGCGGTCGGGGATCGTGCTCCAGCCGGTGTCGTGAATCATGGCGTGGCAGTCGCCGCTGGCCAGAGCGAGTTGATCGATGTTCGTCAGTCCTCCGGCTGACCAGGGTGATCCGCTGTGGTGCGCTTCGCAGTGTCTGGCGTCCTGGTCGCAATCCGGGTGGGTGCAGCCACCGTACGCCGCGAACAGGGCGAGCCGTTGGTATCGAGAGGCGGTTCTGCGGCTGCGATAGAGCCTGAGATCCATCTCCTGGTCGCACAGTGCGAGGAACCAGTGGTTGCCACGCGCCATCGCCAGCGCCTGGGGCACGGGCACGCGGATCCCGCCGTCGGTCAGGCCACAGCCGGCAAGGGTGGTGAGCTGGTCCAGGTCGACACGCACCACGATCGCCGCCGGCGCTCCGGTCTTGCGGGCGTCGGCGGACAGGGCCAGGTGCAGGGCGTGGACCATCGCGTCGTGCATGCGCTGGCCGTCGGTCCGGGTGTCTGGCGCGTCCGCGTCAGGCCACAATCGGCCGGGCTGGCCCCAGCGGGCGTGCACCTCGCGCATCAGGGCTGCCAGCTGCGGATCCATGGTCATGCTGGCGCTGGCCATCAGGTCCAGTCCCTGGCCTCCGCATGAGACCGACCTGCGGCGGGCCCGTTCTTCGGCACCTCGTTCGGTGCGGCCCGGGTCCAGGGTGTCGAGTAGCTGATGCGCGTGCTCCTGCAATTGCCGGGTGGTGGACTTCTCGGCAGCCTCGAGCAGTTGCTGTTCCAGGCGATCGCGCACCTCGTCGTCACACTCATCCGACAGCGCGGCCAGCGCCTTACCGATGATCCTCAGCTGCCCGGCCGAGACCGTGCCGGCACCGCTGGCGCGCATGCGAGCGGAGTCGGCGATCCCGGCATCGTCAAGGCGTCCGCAGGCCTCCCCGGGCGCCAGACCCAGGCCGCCGGTGAGCATCTGGCGGTCGTTGACGAAGCCCATCTGACGGGCGGTGCCCGATTCCCGGGCCGCGGCCATGACCCGGGCCTGGGTCGCGCGGATCCGGCGTTGGGCCTGTTCGAGCGCGACGAGCTCGGCGTGCAGCTGCATCGAGGAGGTGTGGGTCCAGTCGCGTTGTAGGTGCAGATCGAGTGCGGCGAGGATCGCCCGCAACTCTCCACCCACGCTGTCGCATTTCCCGTTCTCGCTCATGTGTTCGATTAGATCACCCGGGTACGACACTGTCCGTCGACGCAGTTCACGCGGCGTTTCGACCGATCCGGAAGCCGTTACCAGGGCCAGAACGCCTTGATCATCGGCGAGATGAACAACCAGGCCAGCGACAGGTAGAAGATCACGACTGCCGCGATGAGGGTCACCACGTCGGACGGTTGGATCACGGACTTGAGCTGCTGTCTGCGATAGGCCACCCGGCGGTCCAATTCCTCCCAGCGCTGCAGTTGAGGGTCGATGTCCGTGTCCGCCTCGGCCCCCTCGCCGACGTCTGCAGGTTCTATTTCGTTCTCGGTGTGGTCCATCCGGGTTCCTTTCTAGATCGCGTAGTGGTACTGCCGGAGCAGCAGGTCATGATGTTCGGTCACCGATTTGTAGGCCAGTTCGCCGAACTTCTTGCCCATGGGGGATCCTGCCGCTGCCCCTGCGCCGGCCCCGACGAGTGCGCCGTAGGGGCCGGCGTAGGAGCCGCCACTGGCTCCGAGCAGCGCCCCGCTCGCCATTCCGCCGCCCAAGGCGCCACCGGTCTCCGTAGCGATCTCGAAGGCGCTTCCTTCGCCACGGGCGAACCGATTCACGCCGTCGTACACCGTCATCCCGGTGCCCAGGGGGCCCGCGACCTTCCCGACGAAGCGAAGTCCGGCGCTGGCCCGCCGGCCGTAGTCGTCGGGGGCGGGGTTGAGAACATGCCGACCGCGGGTGAGGGGGTCGAGCTCGTCGGCGCGCCTGGGGAGCCCCGCGGACATGGCGCGGGTGAGCGCGTCGACGGCCACGCCGGGCCAAGGATCATCCGGGCCGGGGACCGGGCCCCTGTTGGGCTCCGGTGGGATCGCGTCGTGCAAGCGCGCGGCGATCTCGTCGAGTGCGCGACCGTAGTGCTGGTCGAGTGAGGCCACGACGTCAAGAGCCTCTTCGATTGCCCCGGCATGATCGTCGACCTCGGCCTGGGTGATGTCGTCGCGGCCGACAGCGGGCGCGAGCGAATCATCGAGGACGACCAGGCCGCGAGCCTGGGCTTCGGAGATCCGGTCGCGAACCACCTGTACCGCAGGGTCGAGCGCATTACCCGCCTGTTCAAGGGTCTTGACCAGGTCGTCGAGATGGCCGGCAAGCGCGTCGATGTGGCGCAGCTCGGAGTCGACGGCATCCAGCACCGCGTCAGCGGCGACGCCCTCCCAACCCATGGCGAGGCTGTGGCGACTCTCGGAGAGGGCCCCGCGCGCCTCCTCGGCGATGGCGAGCCGACCAGCGCTCGCCACACACGCCGTCGTCACGCCGCGGGCGTCCCATCGCCGCACCGCGCCCGCCGAGTAAGTCACCCGATCTCCTCCTGTGACTCGTGTTCCGTCACCAGGTACGACGGGGCACGTCAGCGGCCGGTTCCATCGCCGAACCGATTCTTCGGAGGAGTCGTCCCGAATCGGGTGGAACCATCTGGTTGGACGGGGCGTCAAACAGATCGTGGGGACATTAAGAGGACCAGCCGCCGCGCTCGCGGCCTGCGCGGTGATGTCCGCGTGCGGAGTGAGTCAGGACAACGGCCAGGCGACGACGACGAGCCCAGCGGCCGCCGAGGAGACGATCAACCCCTGGGATCTGCCGATAGAGCAGCGGCCCGCCCTCTTCGACCCGTGTGCCGAAATTCCCATCGAGGCGGTGGAGCAGGGGGTAGGTGGGCCGGTTGAAGAGGTGGAGGAATACACCAGGCATCAACCTGGAGGGCTCATGGTGTGCGGCTGGTCATCTGACGAAGTCGACCTAAGTGTGCTGGCCACTTGGAAGTCACGCGATGACTATTTGGCCGACCCAATGTTTGAGGTGCGGGATCCGCAGTATGAAGTGGTGGGAAGGCCAGGGCTCCAGGTGGTCGAAACGGACGATTCGTTCGAAAAGACGTGCATTCAAATGCTTTTTACCGACCGCGGAACTGTATGGACCAAACTCGATCTCTTTGGGGCATTCCACGAATTCAAGGGCGAGCGATTCGCTGACCCCTGCGATTCCTTGGATGAAGCGATGGACCCACTAGCGGCGAGCTTTCCAAAAGGAGACCACTGATGAGTGTTCATCTTGCAATTGAAGCGGCAGAGTCATGTGTGAGGGCTTGTCAATATTTCTCTCGCGATATCGGAAGGCTCACCAACTCGGAGGCATTTGACAATCAGAATATAGCTCCGGGAGCCTTCGACACCGCCCGTCAAATCGGCACCGTGTATTCGCTATTCGTGGGAGAAGACCTGCGAACCTTGCTTAACGGCTATGTGGATCAGGCGAAAGCCATGGCTATGCTCTTCGCCGCCGCCGGAGGGTTGATCGAGGCGCAGGATGAGGCGGTGGCGGCGGCGCTGGGGAAGGCGGCGCAGGAGCCGGCCGGGTTGCAGAGTTTGGGGTTGTTGGGTTCGCTTGGATCGACGACCGCGATTCTCGATTCAGCCGACGGGACCAGCACGCTGCACGGGTATGACCGAGTGGGACCCGAGGAGGTATCGGGCGCCCCGCTGGCGAAGATGGTCTCCGGGGCACAGGCTCTGGATCCGGCGCAGTTCCAGCAGGTGCGGGATCGGGTCAGCACCGTCGCGACAAGCCTTCACACAGCGGCGGCCAACCTGCGCAGCGGCCTGGGCAACGCACTGGGCAGCCAGTGGCAGGGTGAGTTCGCTAACCAGGCCAGCACCTCGGTGGGATCGTTCACCGAATCGGTAGACAGACTGGCCACGGTCCTCGAAGTGGTGGCCACCAAGGCGAGCACCGCCGAGGACGGTTTCAGCACCACCAAGTCACGGATCGGCGAGGAGTCCGCAACCCTCCAGGCCGCCCAGGTCAACACCCCGGGCTTCGGCTACGTCCACGGCCCTCCGACCCTCGAATCCGCTGCCGCGATGGCCGCAGCCCAGGAGGACGCCGAAGAACAGGCACGAGCGATCGTCAACACCGTTTACAGCCCCGCGGTGATGGACGCCAACCTCGCCGACCTGGACATACCCAGCCCGTACCGCGTGATCTCGACGTCCGCGCTGGGTGGCGCGAGTGGACTCGACCTGGTCTCGGCCTGGAACGTGGACGGGGTCGTCCGACCCGCTGGTCCGGCCGCGCCCGGCCACGCCGCCCTCGCCGCCGCCGGGGGAGGAGGGAATCCGGCAGGAGTCCCCGCGGTCGGCGCAGGTGCTGGCACGGGGACGACGACGAGCCTGCCTGCCGCAACCGACGCCCCCACCGAGCAAGCGCTTCTGACCTCGCGGAACGGCGCGGTCGACGGCGGGGGAGCGGTGGCCGCCGCCACCGGACAGGCAGC
>NZ_JAALDZ010000242.1:0-23845 GCF_014145125.1 Dietzia sp. CQ4
GACGATCTCGGCCACCGAGTTACACCACTCTATGGGGCACTACTCGGAACCGGCCGACCTACCGCTCGCGGTGTCCGTCCCCGGACTGCCTCCGCTTCCCTCCCCGCTGCCGGCGGTGGCTCAGCGGGTCGTCTACCAGACCCTCGACGTCGACGGTCGACCCGTGGCCACATCCGGCGCGCTGTACGACTCGACCGCACCGTGGAACGGTCCCGGTCCACGACCCACCATCGTGATCGGGCCCGGTACGCAGGGTCAGGGCGATGCGTGTGCCCCGTCCCGGAATCTTGAGACGGCGCTCGGCGTGAACCCGCAGACCGGGGGCGCGGTGCCCTCATATGAGCAGGCGTTCGCGCTGGTCCTGGCCGCCCAGGGCTTCCGGGTGATGGTGATCGACTACATCGGGCTCGGCACGCCCGGCGTGCACACCTATTCCGACCGGGTGGAGCAGGCCCACGCCATGCTGGACGGTGCCCGGGCCGCCCGCGCTCTGAGCGGGGACGCTCCCGTGGTGTTCTGGGGTCACTCCCAGGGTGGAGGTGCCTCCGCGGCCGCTGCCGAGCTCGCCCCCGTGTACGCCCCGGACGTCGACCTGCGGGCGGCCTACGCGTCCGCTCCCCCGGCGGATCTGCTGGCGGTGCTCGACCACATCGACGGCTCCACGCTCACCGGTGCGATCGGGTACGCCATCAACGGCATGTCCCAGCGCTTCCCCGCCGTCCAGCAGGTGGTCGACAGGCAGGTCAACGGCGCCGGTCGGGCCGCGCTCGCAGACATCGCCGGCCTGTGCACCCTCGACCTGCGCTCGGCGTACGGGATGCGCACCACCAACGAGTGGACCCACTCGGGCCGCAGCCTCGGAGAGCTGATCCGCTCCGAGCCCGAGGCCTTGCGGGTCCTCGATCACCAGCGGATCGGCCGACTCCGACCCGAGGTCCCGGTGATGGTCGCCGGGGGTGTCAACGACGACATCATCCCGCTCGGTCAGGTCGAGCAGCTCGGCCGGGACTGGTGCGAACAGGGAACGGCCGTGCACTTCCGTTATGAGACGACCCCGCCCGTCGCCGGCGTGACGCACGCCGCGGCGGCCGTGACCAACTTCCCGGCGGCCCTGGACTTCGTCACCCGCCGGCTCGCGGGAGAACCCGCGCCGAACGACTGCGGGAGCCTGTAGCCCACGGGTCGGCGGGCATCTCGCGGGCAATACTGCTGCACTCCCTGCGAGATGCCCGCCGACCGGGGGCGCGGATCAGACGTCGAGGAAGCGGACGTCCCGCGCGTTGCGGGTGATGAAGTTGCGGCGCGCGTCGACGTCCTCGCCCATGAGGATCGAGAACAGCTCGTCGGCGGCCGCGGCGTCGTCGAGCGTGACCAACCGGAGGGTGCGCACCGTCGGATCCATGGTGGTCTCCCACAGCTCCTTGGGGTTCATCTCACCGAGACCCTTGTAGCGCTGGATCCCGTCCTCGACGTTGATCTTGCGCTTCTTCTCCAGACCGATCTTGAGGAGCTCGTCGCGCTCTCGGTCCGAGTACGCGAAGTCGGGCTCGCCCTTGCCCCACTTGAGCTTGTACAGCGGCGGCTGCGCCAGGTAGACGTTCCCGTTCTCCACCAGCGGCTTCATGAACCGGAACAGGAGGGTGAGCAGGAGCGTCGAGATGTGCTGACCGTCGACGTCGGCGTCGGCCATCAACACGATCTTGTGGTAGCGCAGCTTCTCGAGATCGAACTCCTCGTGGATACCCGTGCCCAGGGCGGTGATGATCGCCTGGACCTCCGTGTTCTTGAGGACCTTGTCGATCCGGGACTTCTCGACATTGATGATCTTCCCGCGCAGCGGCAGGATCGCCTGGAACATCGAGTCCCGGCCGGACTTGGCCGAGCCGCCGGCGGAGTCACCCTCCACGATGTACAACTCGGACTTGGCCGGGTCCTTGGAGCGACAGTCGGCCAGCTTCCCGGGGAGCCCGCCGATATCGGTCGCCGACTTGCGGCGGACCATCTCGCGGGCCTTGCGGGCGGCGACGCGGGCCTGGCTCGAGGCGATGCCCTTGTTGACGATCACCCTGGCCTCTGCCGGGTTGGCCTCGAACCAGTGACCGACGTGCTCCGAGACCTGCCGCTGGATGAAGCCCTTGACCTCGGTGTTGCCCAGCTTCGTCTTGGTCTGACCCTCGAACTGGGGGTCGGAGATCTTGGCCGAGATCACCGCGGCGAGGCCCTCGCGGATGTCGTCACCCGTGAGGTTGGGGTCCTTCTCCTTGAGCAGCTTCTTGTCGCGGGCGTACTTGTTCACCAGTGAGGTCAGCGCGGCGCGGAAGCCCTCCTCGTGGGTGCCGCCCTCATGGGTGTTGATCGTGTTGGCGAAGGTGTGGACCGACTCCGAGTACCCGGAGTTCCACTGCATCGCTACCTCGACCTCGTGGCCCGTGCCCTTGCCCTCGAAGTAGAGGATCGTCTGGTGGATCGCCGTCTTGGACTTGTTGATCGCGGTGACGTAGTCCTTGAGGCCGTCCGGGTAGTGGAAGGTGCGCTTGCGCTCACGGACCTTGACCGGCTCGGCGAGCTCGGTGGTCTCGACGGCGCCCTCGACGAAGGCCTGCTCCGCGTCCACGGCGTGCTCGATGTCCGACCCCTCGTCGGAACCGGGCGCGGAGTCGGATCCGCGACCCTCGCTGTCCGCGATCGCGTCGAGCTCCGCCGCCTGTTCCGCCCGGGACCGTCGATCGGTCAGGGTGATGGTCAGGCCCTTGTTGAGGAACGCCATCTCCTGGAGGCGACGGGCCACCACGTCGAAGTCGTACTCGGTGGACTCGAAGATCGACCCGTCAGCCCAGAAGCGGACCCTGGTGCCGGTTCCCTCGGCGGGCCCGGCGTCGACGAGCTCCTCGGGGACGGCCATGTTGAAGTTCTGCTGCCACAGGCGTCCGTCCCGCTTGATCTGCACCTCGACCCGCGTCGACAGCGCGTTGACCACCGAGATGCCCACGCCGTGGAGACCACCGGAGACCGCGTAGGAGTCGGAGTCGAACTTGCCGCCCGCGTGCAGCTGGGTCATGACGACCTGCACGGTGGGCATGCCCTGCTCGTGCATCTCGACGGGGATGCCACGGCCGTCGTCGATCACCTCGACGCCGCCGTCCTCCAGCAAGGTCACCTTGACACCGGTCGCGTGGCCGGCCATTGCCTCGTCGATCGAGTTGTCCACCACCTCCCAGATCAGGTGGTGCAGACCGCGCGTCCCTGTGGAGCCGATGTACATACCCGGACGCAGCCGGACGGCCTCGAGTCCTTCGAGAACGGTGATCGATGACGCACCGTAGTCGTTCGTGCCCTTCTTGCTGGCCTTGCTCTTGGCGTCCGCCACGTGCGAACTCCTCGCGTCTCGGGGGTCTGGGACCGGCCCAGTCTACCTGCGAGAACCCGCGCGCGGCCCCCGGGCTCGCCAGGACGGGCCCGATGGCCACCCGGGTGGCTCCGCCCCTCAGCCGTAGGTGTCCCGCGGCCCACGACCGGACACGTGCAACGGACCCTTCCGCCAACTGGGTTTCTCGGGGCCCTCGATCTTGAGGCGACGCACGTGACCCGGTCCCATGGCCGCGGCGATCTTGCGGAGGATGTCGGCCGCCACGAGCCGGAGTTGGGTCGCCCACGCGGTGCTGGAGGCGCGGACGTACAGCACGCCCTCCTCGAGTCGCTCCGGGGTGGCGTGCGCGGACATGTCCTCGCCGACGATGCGGTCCCACTCCGCGAACAGCCGACCGGTGGTGACCTTGTCGTCCCAACCCCGTCTCTTGGCGACCTGGCCGACGAGTCGCCCGAGCGGCTGGGGATCCCAGGGGTCGGCACCCGACCCGGTCCAGCCACGTTTGCGCAGCCGCTTCCCGCCTCCCACCGGACCGGTTCGCCCGCGACCGACCTGTTTGCCGTCCGCACGAGCCCGTGTGCGTGCCTCCTCGAGGGCCTGCCTCGCGATGTCATAACCGCGTTGTGGCGGGTCGGACGGTGTTATCGGATCCCTCCGCTGATCGTCGGTCACCTGTGGACCTCCCTGGTCGAGAGTGCGGTGTCGTCGTCTCCGTCGTTCTGGTCGTCGTCCATAACCTCGTCGTGACGTCCGGCGGCGCGGCGCGACACCGTGATGTCCGAGTGACGACCCGCGCCCTCCCCCGTCATCACCACGTCATGACGGACCCCTCGCAATCCGTCCGGGACGTCCTCGCCGACCGCCGCGGTCACCAGGACCTGTTCGACGCCGGCCGCCGCCGCCGCGAGGGCGGCACGGCGGTGGCGGTCGAGTTCGGCGAACACGTCGTCCAGGAGCAGGACGGGCTCGATGCCGTCCGCCCGGAAGAGTTCGAGCGATCCGAGGCGCAGAGCGAGGGCGAACGACCACGTCTCGCCGTGGCTCGCGAACCCCTTGGCGGGCTCGTCACCGAGCGACAGGACCACATCGTCCCGGTGCGGTCCGACGAGGGACATCCCGCGGTCGATCTCGTCCTGGCGTCTCCTGCCCAGCTCTGCGAGCAGGACAGCCTCGACGAGCTCGGGGTCGGCCAACTCGGACTCCTCCGGCGCGGCGGCGACCCGGAACCGGTACGCGAGATCGGCCGGACGGGACTCCGGCGCCAGACCGCGATAGGCATCGACGACCAGAGGTCGCAATTCCTCGAGCAGGAGGACGCGCCCCGAGACGATCCTCCCCCCGAGTTGGGCGAGACGACCGTCCCACACGTCGAGCGTGTCCAGGGCCGCCTCCGCCTCCTCCCCCCTCCCGCGCCGGAGCACGCCGGAGGCGGATTTGAGGAGGGCCGACCGCTGTCGGAGAACAGAGGAGTACTCGGCGAGGTCGCCCCCGTGGGCGGGCCGACGTTGGACCAGGAGCTCGTCGAGCAGTCTGCGACGCTCGGCCGGCTCCCCCCGGACCAGGGCCAGGTCCTCGGGTGCGAAGAGCACGGACTGCACCACCCCGAGGATGTCGCCGAGGCGGCGGCAGGGCGAGGTGTTGAGCCGTGCCCGGTTGGGCCGCCCCGAGTTGAGGGCCAGCTCCACGGTGAGTTCACGTCCGGCGTTGTGGGCGAGGGCGGCGATCATGGCCGTCTCCGCGCCCGTGCGGATCATCGGTGCCTCGGCTGCGACCCGGTGCGATCTCAGGGTGGCCAGCACCCCGACGGCCTCGAGGACGTTCGTCTTCCCGTGACCGTTGCGTCCCACCAGTGTGGTCACCCCGGGCTCCAGCTCCAGCTCGAGCAGAGGCCAGGATCGGAAATCCAGGAGCCTGAGGTGACGCAGGTGCATGCCGGGCGGCTTCGGGAGAGCCGGGTCAGCCCGGCAGGCGGACCGGCATGAGCAGGTAGGTGTGGTTCGAGTCGACGGGGGCGATCGCGCCGTCGGCGTCCGGGGAGGGCAGTTCCTCGGGAGCGGGACGCAGGACCGCGGGACGGCTGGCCTGGGTGAACCCGAACGCGACGCGCGCCGAGTGCATGCTGCCGAGCCCGTCCAACAGGTAACCGGGGTTGAACGCGATGGTCAGGGGCTCACCGAGGAAGTCGACGGGGAGGGTCTCCGAGGCCTGGGCCGCGTCATCCCCGCCCGCGGAGAGCGCCAACTCACCGTCGGAGAACGTCATCCGGACCTGCACTCCCCGGTCCGCGACCAGCGCGACGCGCTTGATGGCCTGCACCAGCGCGTCGACCTGGACGACCGCCATCGAGGTGTGTTGGGTCGGCAGCAGCTGGCGGACCTTGGGGAACTCGGCGTCGAGGAGCCGCGTCGTGGTGCGCTGCCCGGAGACCAGCACGCCCATGATGCCGTCCGCCCCGACCTCCGAGCCCGCGCCCAGGCTGAGGTCGACACGCCCACCCTGGCCCGCCGACCGGGTCACGTCGGACAACGTCTTGGCCGGGATCAGGACCTCCACGGCCACGTCCTCGCGAGCGGGTTCCCACTCCAGATCCCGGATGGCCAGGCGGAACCGGTCGGTCGCGATGAGGGTGACCCGGGGTCCCTCGATCTCCATCCGGATGCCGGTGAGCATCGGGAGCGTGTCGTCCTTGCCGGCCGCCACGGCGACCTGGGCCACGGCCTCGGAGAACGCGTCGACCGCGGCCGATCCGGTCACCCCGGGCATCGCCGGCAGCTGCGGGTAGTCCTCGACCGGCATCGTCGGCAGGGTGAACTTGGCGGTGCCGCAGTTGATGTACATCTTCTGGGCGCTCACCGTGACCTCGACCGGACGGTCCGGGAGCGCGCGGGCGATGTCGGCCAACAACCGACCGGACACCAGCGTGCTCCCCGGCTCGGACACCTCGGCAGGGACGGAGACCTGCGCGGAGGTCTCGTAGTCGAAACCCGAGATGGTCAGACCGGAGTCCGCCTCGAGGAGAACCCCGCCGAGGATCGGGACCGACGGTCGAGACGGAAGGGTCCGCGCCACCCAGGCCACCGAATCGGCGAAGTCCTCGCGGGTGACGCGGAACGTCGGATCCGTGATCTCCATCGGTGACCTCTTTCTGGGCGGAGCGCGTACCGCCGGTATCTGGACGAGTGGTCTGTTCGCGGCTGCGGTCTCGGTCGTTCTCTGGCGTCCGACGGGGTCCGCCGGATCATCTCCATGAGAGTAACCGCTCCCGCCGACAGCGGGAACACGGAGTCCTGTAACCCGGTCAAGCAGGCTCGCCGTTCCACATACCTACTTCTTACAAGAACTCTCTAGAGAGATAAGTAGTAGTAGTAGGTCCTGTGAAATTGTGAGCCGATACCTGTCTACGCAGTTCAGGGTGCGATTGTGGCTGTGGACCGAATCGGCTCATCCTGTGACTTGCGAGCGGCGCGGGTGGAATCACAGATTTCGGTCCACCGTCTGTCCACCGTCGGTCCACAGGAACCCACAGAGTTGTCCACAGGTGTGAAGGGTGTGGCACGTGGTGTGAGGGGGGTCACATTTGCGTGTCGGAACGGTCACACGGCTCCGGCTCTCGAGAAGCGGGGTGGTCCCCGTGGGGCGGGCGTGTGCGGCGCCGGGCCACCCGGGGGGCGCCCGGACGAGGAGCCACGCGGAACCGAGCGGTCCGGCCGGACGAGGGCATGGACGAGGGCATCGGCGAGCGCACGGACGAGCCGCCGCAGGAGCAGCAGAGGGATCGCGTGGGTGTGAGGCCGGGGGACGGGTCGGAGAGCCGTCAGAGAGACCGCGAGCGTTCCTTGATCCGGGCGGTGAGCTCCTGGATCTGGTCGTACATGCGCCGGTCGTCCTTGATCTCCTTGAGGATCTTCCGCTGGGCGTACATGACCGTGGTGTGGTCCTTGCCGCCGAAGGTGACGCCGATCTTGGGTAGCGAGAGGTCCGTGAGCTCTCGACAGAGGTACATCGCGATCTGGCGGGCGCGGGAGAGAGACCGGGTCTTCGACGTCCCGCAGAGCTCGTCGATGCTGGTGGAGAAGAACTCCGCGGTCACCGCCATGATCGTCGCGGCCGAGATCTGGAGGGAATCGTCGTCCGAGACCACGTCGCGCAGGACCACCTCGGCCAACGGGACGTCGATCTCGTGTCCGTTGAGGGAGGCGAACGCGACGACCCTGATCAGCGCACCCTCGAGCTCGCGGATGTTGCGCTGCACGCGTGTGGCGATCAGCTCCAGGACATCGCGGGGGACCACGTAGTTCTCCGACTTGGCCTTCTTGTCGATGATCGCGATTCGCGTCTCGAGCTCGGGCGGCTGGATGTCCGTGATGAGACCCCACTCGAAGCGGGTACGCAGCCTGTCCTCGAGGGGCTGGAGCTGCTTGGGGGGCCGATCGGAGGAGATGACGATCTGCTTCTGGGCGTTGTGGATCGTGTTGAAGGTGTGGAAGAACTCCTCCTGCACCTGCTCCTTGCCGATGAGGAACTGGATGTCGTCGACCAGGAGGATGTCGGCCTCTCGGTACCGCTTCTTGAACATGTTCTGGCGGCCGTCGCGGACGGAGTTGATGAAGTCGTTGGTGAACTCCTCGGTCGAGACGTACTTGACCTTCTGTTCGGAGTACATCCTCAGGGAGTAGTGCCCGATCGCGTGGAGCAGGTGTGTCTTGCCGAGCCCCGACTCGCCCCAGATGAACAGCGGGTTGTAGGCGCGCGCCGGGGCCTCCGCGACGGCGAGCGCCGCCGCTCGGGCGAACCGGTTGGAGTTCCCCTGGACGAACGCGCTGAACGTGTACCGCTCGTTGAGTCCAGGCGCGGTCGCCGCCGACAGGGCCTCGTCGCGGTCGCTGCCGTGCAGCAGTCGTTCGGCCGCGATCTGCTCCTCGGTCATGCGGACCGGGCGCGAGGTGGCCGGCGGATGGGAGGCCTCCGGCTCGGGTCGGTGTATCTCGTCGACGTCGATCCGGGGATCGTCGGCATCGGAGTGGTGGTGCCGGCCGGCGAGGGAGGTGTCGACCTTGACCGCCAGATCGACGGGCTCCCCGAGTTGGGAACTGAGCGCGCGGGTGATCGGCCCGCGCAGGATCGACTCGATGTTGTCCCGGGCGAACGCGGACGGCGCGGCGAGCATCGCGAACCCGTTGACCACGGCGATCGGTTGGACGAGACGCAACCAGGCCTGCTGCTGGCGGGACAACGCGGGATTGTCATCGCTGGCCAGAGACGGGTCGGTCAGCTTGTCGAGGACCGCGCTCCACACGTGTTCGAGGTCAGGAGACACGGTGGGCGGTCTCCTCTCGTCGGTGTGAAGTGGTTCCGGGTGGCCGACCCTCTCGGCCCGGCCGGGCACCACACTCTATCCACAGGCTCCGACCCAGGTCCAACGCGGTATCCACATGGTTGTCCACAGCTGTGGAAGATAGACCGGCCCCGCGGTGGCGGGTTCGGTCTCCAGTGCGTGAGGGTGGGGTCTGCTGCGTCGTGATTACGTTAGGCGGCCCGGGTGGGGCTCGATGATGAATGACCGTAACAACACCGTGAACTCGTGGGCAACCCTCAAGATCAACTGGAGGGCGGATGTCAAGCATCCGGCGTCCCGGCGTGTTGCCGTGGCCTGCAGGGTGGTACCGATGGTGCGGATGTGATTACACGGTTTGGTGGCGAGGCCATCGTGCGCGTAATCTTGAGCAGTCTGTCGCGCGCCCGTGAGGCGTGCGGCGCGTCGTGGTACCGCCCGTCAGTGGTGTTTCGACGACATCAGGAACTCGATCGGGCGCACGAGTGGCGCCTACTTCACGTGAGGAGCCAGTCATGGCCAAGGGCAAGCGGACTTACCAGCCGAACAACCGTCGTCGTGCCAAGGTGCACGGCTTCCGTCTCCGGATGCGCACGCGCGCCGGTCGCGGCATCGTCGGCGCTCGCCGCCGTAAGGGCCGCGCCTCGTTGACGGCCTGATCCGGGCCGGGGTGGCGGGTGCTTCCCAGGACCCACCGGCTCCACCGTTCCGCTGACTTCGCGGCGGTGGTGCGGAGGGGTGCGAGGAAGGGCCGCCGGACGATGGTCGTACACGCCCACGTGGACTCTTCGGACGTCCGCGTGGGCGGTCCTCGTTTCGGCCTGGTCGTCAGCAAAGCCGTCGGTGACTCGGTGACCCGCCACCGTGTCAGCCGGCGGCTTCGTCATATCGCCGCCGAGTTGCTGGCGGAGCTCGATCCCGATCTCCTGATCGTGGTCAGGGCCAATCCGGCCTCTGCGGCGGCCTCCCATGACGATCTGGTCCGCGATATGCGTTCCGGTCTGTCCTCCGCGGTGCCGCGTGCTCGTGAGGAGCGGTCATGACCGAGGGCCGCCACGGCCCCGTGGCCCGGGTCCTTCTGTGGATGCTCGACTTCTACCAGAAGGGGATCTCGCCCCTGACCCCACCGAGCTGCCGGTTCGAACCCACCTGCAGCAGTTACGCGGTCGAGGCCGTTCGAGTGCACGGCGCCTGGTACGGGACGTGGCTCTCGGTGTGGCGGTTGTTGAGATGTGGTCCCTGGACTCCCGGCGGGTGGGATCCGGTCCCGGAACCCCGTTCCTCCGAGCCCCGCGCCCCCGACGATCCCGCGGATCATCCCCACGAGCATCCCGACAACTCCGAACGAAGCTAGGACTCCACCACCGATGTCGTTCATCACCGACCCTCTGGTCTACTACCCGATCTCCGGGATCCTCTGGTTCTGGCACAAGATCTTCGCGTTCCTCGGGGGCTTCCTGCCCTGGGTGGAGTCACCCGACTCCAACGGCGCCATCTGGGCGCTCTCCGTGATCTTCCTCGTGGTCACCCTCCGCATCCTGCTGTTCTGGCCGGCGGCCAAGCAGATCCGCTTCTCGCGGAAGATGCAGGAGATGCAGCCGCGGATGAAGGAGCTGCAGAAGCGGTACAAGAACGATCGCGAGAAGCTCGCCACCGAGACGCGCAAGCTCCAGAAGTCCGAGGGCTTCAATCCGGTCCTCGGTTGTCTGCCGATGTTCATCCAGATCCCCGTCTTCCTGGGTCTGTTCCATGTGCTCCGGTCCTTCAACCGGATGGGCAACAACTTCGGTGCGCTCGGTATGAGCGCGGAGGAGACGCGGAACACCGGCAACTACGTCTTCAACGCGGACGAGGTCCAGAGCTTCCTGGACGCGCGGCTGTTCGGCGCTCCCCTGTCGTCGTTCATCTCCCAGCCGATCGAGCAGTTCCAGGCGTTCGTCGACCCCGGGGCGGCACTGGACTTCGAGCGCTGGAACATCATCATCGTGGCCATCCCGCTGATGATCGTCTCGGCGGTCACCACGCACCTCAACGCCAGGATCTCGCTGTCCCGCCAGTCGCCTGAGGCCGCGGCCAACCCGCAGGCCAAGATCATGAACCAGTTGATGCTGTGGGCCTTCCCCATCGGCATCCTGGTCACCGGCGCGTTCTGGCCGATGGCGATCCTCGTCTACATGGTCACCAACAACCTGTGGACCCTCGGCCAGCAGTACTACCTCTTCGAGAAGATGGCCAAGGAGGACGACGTGGCCGCCCTCAAGCGCCGTGAGGAGCAGAAGTCCCTCGCCCCGCGGGTCGGCGTGAAGCCCGTCAACCCCAAGAGGGGCCGGGGTGCCCCGACAGGTACCGCCGTGGCCTCCCAGGAGACGGTGGCCGGTGTGACGTCGGATGACGACGACGACCCGGACGCCGCCCCGGCGGTCGCTCCCGCGCCCTCTCCGGGCGCGGCTCCTCGGCCGGGTCAGAGACCTCAGCAGCCGGGCGGTCAACGGACGCGCCCCGCACAGAAGAGCGGCGGGGGAAGCGGTAAGGGCAAGAAGAAGAAGCGTAAACGCTGACCGCAGGTCAGTCAGACCACCGACAAGGTCCCCGATGCCCCGGCATCGGGGACCTTGTCCCATACTTGGGGTGAGTACTCGCCGGCCAGGACGGGCGCGGCGATCGGCGGCGATGACGGAGGCAGATCCATGTCGAAGAAGAACATCGAGGTGTCGGAGGAGCGTCTTGTCGAGGAGGGCGAGGTGGCCGGTGACTACCTCGAGCAGCTCTTGGACATCCTGGACTTCGACGGGGACATAGATCTGGATGTCGAGGGCGATCGTGCGATCGTCAGCATCGACGGGAGCGAGGATCTGGATCGCCTCGTGGGTTCCGACGGTGCGGTTCTCGACGCCGTCCAGGAACTGACCCGGTTGGCCGTTCAGCAGGAGCTGGGAGATCGCAGCCGGTTGATGTTGGACATCTCCGGGTGGCGCGCTGCCAAACGCGAGGCGTTGACCGAGGCCGGTCGGGTGGCCGCACTGCGGGTGCTCGAGTCCGGCGAACCCGAGGAGCTCGAGCCGATGACCCCGTTCGAGCGGAAGGTCATCCACGATGCGATAGCGGAGATCGAGGGAGTGTCCTCGGACTCGACCGGGGCCGAGCCGAATCGGCGGGTCGTGGTCCTGCCGGCCTGACCGAGCTGCCGGCCTGACCGAGCCGGTTCGAGTGCCGGACAGCGAGACGAACGGGGGCGCGGGCGTGGAGCCCGCGCCCCCGGCGTCATGTAGGGGTTGAGCGTGCTGCGGACACGGCTACTTACATCGATGTTATTCGGGGGATGTTTCACGTGAAACCAGAGGCGATTAGCGCCGGAAGAGGACGACGATGACATGAACGAGGACACAGGGCACGAAACGACACGTGACGCGATCGATGCGTCCACAAGCGATGACGCCCGGGACGATACGAGTGAGACGTCAATGGTCGGGACTCCCCCGGAACCTCCCGCCGGCGCGGGTTCAGTGTTCGGCGACCGTCTCCCCCTCGCGGTCAGGTACGTGGAGATCCTCGCGACCGCCGGTCTGGAGCGGGGACTGATGGGACCACGCGAGCGCCCGCGGCTGTGGGACCGACATGTACTCAACAGTGCGGCGGCCGCCGTCGGCTTCATGGAGAACGAGTCGGTGGTCGACATCGGCAGCGGCGCCGGCCTACCGGGCATCCCGCTCGCGCTTGCCCGGCCCGATCTCCGCATCACTCTGGTCGAGCCCCTCCTCCGTCGGTCGACCTTTCTGCTCGAGGTGGTCGACCAACTGGGACTGGATGTTCGTGTCGTGCGCGGACGTGCCGAGGAGAAGGACGTGATCGCAGACGCCGGCGGTGCTGACGTGGTGACGTCGCGGGCCGTCGCTCCGCTCTCGCGGCTCGCCGGATGGTCTGCGCCGTTGCTCAGACCGGGTGGTCGGATGGTGGCGCTGAAGGGTGCCTCCGCCGCGGACGAGATCGAGCGAGACGAGCGGGCCCTCCGGAAACTGGGCTTCGATGGTGCGCGCGTCGAGGTCGTGTCCGCACCGGATGCGGAGGAGACGAGGCTGGTCATTGCGACGCTCGCGACTAGAGTGGGTAGCCGTGGCTCCCGCTCTCGCGCACGCGGTTCACGGCATCGGTGATGTCCGTCGGAATCGCAGCGGGCGATGTCGGTTTCACGTGAAACACTGGCGGCAGGGGCATCGGGACGATGCGCTGAGTTGCTCTGACAGGTAGTTGAAAGGTGACGGATGTCCGAAGACGAGACCCCGATCTTCGCGGCCGCACGGCAGGCGAACGAGGTACTCCACGGCGACGCCCCCGCGTTGCCGAGGCCCCCGCATCCGCGGATCATCACCATCGCCAACCAGAAGGGTGGGGTGGGTAAGACCACCTCGACGGTCAATCTTGCGGCGTCTCTCGCCCTCGGTGGTCTCGGGGTCCTGGTGATCGACATGGACCCGCAGGGCAACGCCAGCACCGCGCTCGGAGTGGATCACCGGGAGGGAACCCCGTCGAGCTACGAGCTCCTCATGTGGGAGCACGCCCTGGAAGACCTCATGCAGAGCAGTCCCCATGCCGAGCGTCTGTTCTGTATCCCGGCGACGATCGATCTCGCGGGATCCGAGATCGAGTTGGTGGGCCTCGACCACCGGGAGCATCGGCTCGCCGAGGTGCTCAACAGCGAGGACCTCGTGTCGTTGGGCATCGACTATGTCCTGATCGACTGTCCCCCCTCGTTGGGACTGCTCACGGTGAACGCGATGGTGGCGGCGAGTGAGGTGCTGATCCCTATCCAGTGCGAGTACTACGCGCTCGAAGGGGTCGGCCAGTTGCTGCGCAATGTCGAGTTGATCCAGCAGCACCTCAACCGGTCGTTGGAGATCTCCACCATCATGCTGACGATGTACGACGGACGGACCAAGCTCGCAGAGCAGGTCGCCGGCGAGGTCCGTACCCACTTCGGTGACACGGTGCTCCGTACCGTCATCCCGAGGAGCGTCAAGGTGTCGGAGGCTCCCGGGTACGGGATGACCATCCTCCAGTACGACGCCGGATCCCGGGGCGCTCTCGCGTACCTGGACGCGGCGAAGGAGCTCAACAGCCGCGCGGATCGTCTGCACTCACACGTGGAGGACGGCCGCGTGTCCACCGGCACGGAGGAGAGTCGATGAGTCAGCAACGCAGGGGTGGTCTCGGCCGGGGGCTCGCCGCCCTGATCCCCACGGGGCCGGACGAGGGTCCACGTCTGGGCAGTGATGCAGCCGACGTGATCCTGGGTCCCAGGGGCGGTGGTCCGCGGACCACTCCCCCCAGGCCGAGGTCCAGCGGTCCGGGGACGTCGGCAGCGAGCAACGTCTCCGTCGACGACGCCGATCGGGCACCCCGTCCGGACGGTGCGAGGGACGACGATGTTTCACGTGAAACCGACGACCTCGTGGATCCCGGCGCGGTGTATCGCGAGATCCCTCCGTCGGCGATCGAGCCGAACCCGAAACAGCCCCGAACCCATTTCGACGAAGAGGCGCTGGCCGAGCTGGCTCACTCCGTCAAAGAGTTCGGGCTCCTCCAGCCGATCGTCGTCCGTGAGATCGCGGCCGGCCGATATCAGCTCATCATGGGCGAGCGACGCTGGCGCGCGAGCCAACGGGCCGAGCTCCCGACGGTCCCGGCGATCGTGCGGCAGACAGACGACGAGGATCTCCTCCGGGACGCGCTTCTCGAGAACATCCATCGGGTCCAGCTCAATCCCCTCGAGGAGGCGGCGGCGTACCAACAGCTCCTCGAGGAGTTCGACGTGACGCAGGCCGAGCTCGCGACCCGGATCGGTCGGTCGCGTCCGGCCATCACCAACAGCATCCGTCTGCTCCAGTTGCCGACCGCTGTTCAGCGCCGAGTGGCGGCCGGTGTGCTGTCCGCCGGCCATGCCCGAGCACTGCTGGGCCTCGAGGCCGGGGCGCCCGCCCAGGACGAGCTCGCAGCGCGAATCGTGGCGGAGGGCCTGTCGGTCCGGGCCACGGAGGAGATCGTCACTCTGTTGAACCGGGAGGGCGACGGTACGGCGTCGAGGCCCTCCCCCGCGCCACAGGGTCGCCGACGGGATCCCGAGTTGGAGGCGGTGGCGGGTCGACTGTCCGATCGCTTCGAGACGTCGGTGTCGGTCACCATGGGGCGGCGCAAGGGGCGCATCACGATCGACGTGGGCGACGCCGACGACCTGAACCGGGTCCTGACGCTACTCGAGGGCGGGACGCCCGGATCGCCGCGATGAACTCGATCCGGCCGCTCGACCTCTCAGCCGTGGACCAGCTCGGGCCCCGGGCTCGCAAGTGTGTGTACTGGCAGACTGACGGGCAGGTCGGCCAGGACGAGCCGGGGGATCCCGAGTTCGAGAAGGAGGCGTGGATCTCCCACGTGTCCCTGGAATGGGGTGTGTGTGGTCAGATAGCCAGCTATGGTGACCGCTCGACCGGGGCGGCGTTCTACGCGCCCCCCGGGATGGTGCCGCGTGCGGCCTGCTTCCCGACCTCCCCGGTGGGCTCGGACGCCATCCTCCTGGCGGGGCTGAGCATCGAGCACGGGGCGCCCGGCGGTGCGCTGACCTCGCTCCTCGATGCGGTGGTGGTGGATCTGCGCCGACGCGGAATCAAGGCGATTGAGGCCTTCGGGGTGACGTCCGGGGACACCGGGGACGTACTGTCACGTGACACGTGTGGTTCGGAGTCGTGCATCGCTCCGACCGGCTTCCTCGTGGAGCACGGGTTCACCGTCGTGGCCGAGCACGAGACCCATCCGAGACTCCGACTCGATATCGAGAGTGAGCATCTCTGGAAGGCCGACGTCGAGAGGGCGCTCGATCAGCTCTTCGCGGAGCGGGGATTCGCCACCAGGAGGCTGGGGGTGTTGTCCGGGGCGACCGCCCGGCACACGGTGGACCCGCGGGCGGGACGTCAGTCCCGCTGACGCTGTTCGTAGTCGATCAGCTCGTTGACGGACATCGACCCGGTGGGGTGATCGTCCTCGTCGAGTAGGTAGAGGCGTTTCACCCCCACGAGGATGGAGTCGATGATGGTGTCCTGTGCGGTGCGGTCCCCGAGGATGGAGAGATCGCGGGGATTGTAGGCGTACCCCAGAACGATCTGGATGGACGGCATCCGGGTCATCCGGAGAAGGGGCCAGCTCCGCCCGTGGGTGCGACAGTCGCGGAGACTGGTGCGACTGACGATCTCGCGCTGGATGAACCCGGACAGCGCCTCCCCGAGCATCGACTCGGCACCCAGGGAGTTGCCGAAGTAGAAGGTGGCGACACCGTTGCCCACCGGGTTGGGATGCCGGTCCAGGCGGAGCGAGATCATGAGATCGGCGTTGAAGGCGTTCGCGATCTCGGCGCGCTCGGGGTCGGTCGGGATCATCGCCTCCGGCCGGGAGAGGAAGACCTCGACCCCCGCCTGGTTCATCCGCTCGGACAACCGCCGGGTGATGTCCCAGAGCAGCTCGGCATCCGTGATGGTTCCGTGCGGGGTGTCCATGCGGATCGGGTTCTCCGAACCGCTGGGGCCGGGGTCCAGGACGATCCGCTTGCCGGCGAGCATCGGGCCGGAGGTCCGCGCCCGCTCGCGCTCGACCAGCGAGGAGACGTCCCCACCCTTGAACAGGGTGGAGAACCTGTTCAGGGTGTCCAGGGTCTCGGCTCCCACGACGCCGTCCGCGGGCAGGCCGCAGTCCCGCTGGAAGTCCGTCGCCGCGGCATGGGTGAGGGGACCGAAGGTGCCGTCGACCAGTCCCGCGTAGAAACCGAGTTCCCCGAGCCGACGCTGGAACTGCGCCACGTCGTCCCCGGCCATGGGCCTGGAGACGATGTAGCTGAGATCGCGGGTCCCGAGGACGTGGGTGGCGTCATGGAGCGCCGCCTGGGTCGACGGACCCACGATGCCGTCCGAGATGAGCCCACGGGCCTGCTGGAAGGCCAGGACGGCCGTCTCCAGGTCGGCGTCGAACACGGCGTCGGTCCGGGCCAGGATCGATCCGGTCTGGGGTTCGGTGACCCCGACGGACTCGATGTTGTGCAACAGGCCCATTCCCGCGAGGGTCGCCCGGATCGAGGCCACCTCGGGCCCACGGTCACCGCGTCGCCACGCCATGGTTCTCCTCCGCTCCACTCGACTGGGTACCCGGATGAACTTACCGCCTCCGGCGCGGACGTGCCCGGAGCGCACCCGAGTGGGCGGGGCGTCTAGAGGACGTCCCCGAGTTCGGTGCGCAGCGCCGACTTGGACTTCGCTCCGGTGATGCGCTTGACCGGCTTGCCCTCGGAGAACAGCAGCATCGCCGGGATGGCGGTGATCTGGTACTCGGCGGCGAGCTCCTGGTTGGCCTCCACGTCGACCTTGGCGACCGTGAGCTTGTCGGACTCGGCTCCGGCGAGCTCGTCCAGGACCGGCGCCATCATGGTGCAGGGGCGGCACCAGGTGGCCCAGAAGTCCACCAGGACGGGCTTCGACCCGCTGGCGGCGAGCACGGCCTCGGCGAAGTCGTCCTCGGTCACGTCGATGATGTTAGGGGTGTTCACGGCCATTGTGGTGGGTCCTTTCGGGGTGGGGGTGTGGGCGTCCCGGGTGTCCCGCCCGCGCGGATCGGGTCCGCCCGGTGGGTGTCAGGCCTGCTCGGCGAGCCAACGCTCGGAATCGATCGAGGCGGCGCACCCCGAACCGGCGGCCGTGATGGCCTGCCGGTAGCGGTGGTCCACCAGGTCGCCGCAGGCGAAGACCCCCGGGATCGAGGTCGCGGTGGTCTGGCCGGTGAGGACGTACCCGTCCTCGTCGACCTCCACCTGGTCCCGGACCAATTCGGAGCGCGGGTCGTGACCGATCGCCACGAACATCGCGGCCGTCTCGAGCTCGCTCGTCTCACCGGTGACCGTGTTGCGCAGCTTGAGGCGCTCGACCGATCCACTGGCACCCGAGAGCACCTCGTCGACCGTGGTGTTGAGGACGAACGAGATCTTCTCGTTCTCCTTGGCCCGTTCGAGCATGATCTTGGAGGCGCGGAACTCCTCCCGCCGGTGCACGATGGTCACCGAGGAACCGAACTTGGTGAGGAAGGTGGCCTCCTCCATGGCGGAGTCGCCGCCGCCCACCACGACGATCGGCTTGTCCCGGAAGAAGAATCCGTCGCAGGTGGCGCAGGAACTCACGCCACGGCCGAGGTACTCCTGCTCGCCGGGGACGCCGAGGTAGCGTGCGGCGGCGCCCATGGCGAGGATCACGGCGCGGGCGCGGTGCTCCTCCTCCCCCACGCGGACGACCTTGACCTCGCCGGCCAGGTCCATCGAGGTGACGTCCTCCATGCGGAGGTCGGCGCCGAAGCGCTCGGCCTGCTCCCGCATCTGCATCATCAGGTCGGGGCCCATCATCCCCTCGGCGAAGCCCGGGAAGTTCTCGACCTCCGTGGTGGTCATGAGCGCGCCGCCGAACTGCGAACCCTCGAACACCACCGGCTTGAGCTCGGCCCGAGCGGAGTAGATGGCGGCGGTGTACCCGGCCGGGCCGGATCCGACGATGATGACGTCGTGGAGGGTGTCGCTCATGGGTTCTTCGGACTCCTTGGCGGGTGGGGAACGTGGGCCGGGACGATCTGCGGATCCACACGATCTGCGGAACCACTATGCCGATCGATGGATCTACTAAGGCGACAACACCCGGCGGGTCGGTGTTGTTCCCTCAGTCGGTGAGGGTGACCCCCGCGAGGAGCACGCTGAGCTTGGCCCGCCCGCGCGAACACCGGCTCTTGATGGTGCCGGGGCGGGCGTTGAGCAGGTGGCACGCCTCGGCCACCGTGCAGCGCAGCATGTCGACGACGACGACCGCGTCCCGCTGGTCGGTGGGCAGCTCCGCCAGGGCCTCGGCGACGATGATCGCGTAGGCGGGGTCCTGGTAGAAGTGGTCCCGCAGCGAGATCTCCTCGTGCAGTCTGGGAGTGAGCTCGGAGTGGGTGCGCAGGCGTTGTGACCGCATCTTGTCCAGGCAGGCGTTGACCACGATGCGGTAGAGCCAACCCTGGACGGGGCAGGCGTGGCGGAAGGAGTCGGCCTTCCGGTACGCCGAGATGAGGGCGTCCTGGAGCGCCTCGGCGGCGTCCTCACGGTTGAAGGAGGTCCGTATGGCCAGCCGCCACAGGTAGTCGTAGTGGCGCCGGACGAGGGCGGAGAACGCGTCCGGGTCGCCCGCGATGTGCGCGTCGAGCAGCTCGACGTCCGAGAGCGCGGACCCGGCCGTGAGGGGCGACCCGGCGGTGAGCGGGGAGCGTCCCGTGACCGTGGAGAGATCGTCGACGGCACTGGTGTTCACGGCGGTGACGTTAACGCGGCGGGGACCTCCGTGGGGCTGTCACCTCGGGCCCGGGAGCGGGCAGCCGGCTCGACCTCGTTCTCGACGTCGCTCTCGACGTCGCTCTCGAGTCGATGCGGCCGGGAGGGCTCGACCGTGGCCGGGCCGGATCACCGGGTGAGCAGGATCTCGCTGATCGACGCCGCGTACGACTCGGGGCCGGAGGTACCGAGCCGGGTGAACCACACGATCAGGTACCGGGACTCCTCGGGCTCGTCGATCGTCACGGTCCCCGAGCCGTCCCGGATCGTCCCCTCCCCGAGCAGGGTCGTGTCCTCGAGGGAGTCCGGGGACGCGCTGTCGGTGACCCGGACCTCGAAGCGCACACCGTCGTCGTCCGAGTGGACCACCACGCGCCGGGTCTCCTGCTCGCCGTCGAGGGTCAACAGGAGGCCCACCCCGGGCTTGTACGCGGCCCCGCCGTCACCGAGTTGGTTGCGGTAGGTGTCGGTGGACCACGAGGTCGACCTGTCACCGTCCGCGACGTTCGGGGCGCTCGAGGAGTTCTCGGCGACCCCCGCCGACCCGACGGGCTGCCACGAGGTGACGTCCGAGACCGTGACGGGCGTGGACGGTGCCTCACGGGTGGGCTCGGTCTCCCCCGCGCCCGACTCCTCCGATGCGGGCTCGGTGGTCGCGGCGGACCTGCTGGCCTGGGCGGCCCGTTCGATCGCGTCGAGCTGCTGGGACAGGGGGGTCTCGTCGCCGCCACCGGCCAGCGCCCCGAGCAGCCACGCGGACAACAGCGCGATCACCACGACGGCCGCCGCGCTGGTGCCGGCCATGATCTGCCAGCGACGTTTCTGGGTGGCCTCGTCCGGCTGTGGGTAGGCCTCGTCGATTCGGTCCGCGTCGTATCGGTCCGCGCCATACCGGTCCGTATCGGGCCCGCCGTGGGACTGCCGGTCCGGAGTGACGCCGCGCGCCAGTCCCCCCGTCCCGTCCCCCGGCCGGTCGCGCGGGCCGGCCACGGGGTCACCGTGTCCGGGTGCCGTGGGGACGGCGGATCCGGACGAGGACGCGGCGCGGACCGGCCCGCCGGCGCGGTCGGCGATCATCGACCGCACGGTGGCGGCCGAGCTCACCGACGACCCGTCGAGGGAGCGCATGGCCAGCACGGCGGACTCGGGCGGGACGCCGGTACCGACCACGGTGGGGTCGAGCGGCTCGTCGTCGTCGTCGACAGGGGCGGCCCCGGGGCGCCCGTCCCGGGGCTCGTGGAGCTCCGACCCCTCGGGCAGGGGTCCCGGCCACCGGCCGGTGAGCAGCGTGTAGAGCACCATGCCCAGCCCCCGCACGTCACTCCGGGTGTCGCTGTCGCGGGAGACGCCGGGGAACGCCAGCAGGGCGCGTCCGTCCTCGGTGACCCGGATGCGGTCCGGGGAGTCCACGCCGAGGACCAGGCCGTGTTCGGCCGCCCGCGTGGCGGCGTCCGCCAGACCCCACATGGCCGCCACGGCCGAGTCGGGGTCGGGATCGCCGACGGCGGCGGCGAGGCTGAGCCCGGGGACCCATTCGCTCACCACGATGCCGCCGGCGCGGCCGCGGATCACGTCGAGCACACGGGCGAGTCCGTCCGAGTAGACGCGGGTCAGGGCCACGGTCCGGTCGAGGACGCCCGTCGCCGAACCCGGGGGCTGTTCACCGGGCAGCGGATCGACGAAGGTCAGCGCGACCTCGCGGCCGAGTCGCTTGTCGCGGGCTCGCCAGAACGCCTGACCGGCGACCCCGCCGTGGGGTTCGAGGAGTTCGTACCGTCCACCCGAGACCAGTCCCCCGACGGTCAGGCGCGGTGGACCCGAGGGCGAACCCTGTGCCGGAACACCGTTGACATCGCCCACCCGTCGACCTCCTCGATGACGCGGCCGTCCAGCCGATCCGCCCGCTCCTGACCCCCCGAGTGTACGGTCCGCACGTCCCGGGACACGACTATCGCCTCAGACGCCCCACGAGGCCCCGGATGACGGGAGTGACGGCGTCCAGCTCCGGCAGGCGTGACCGGGACAGGATCAGCCCGGTGACCACGAGGGTGATGACCGCGGCGAGCCCGGCCCGGAAGACGTAGCCGATACTGCCGACCGAGTCGGTGAGCAGGTCCAGGGGCAGGAGGGTGTCGACGGCGAGGGCGACGAGCGCGCCGGCAGCCGACGCCCCGAGGGTCCAGACCGCCGACCTCGCGGTCTCGCGCCCGCGCAGGGAGCCGAGCCTGCGGCGTAGCAGGATGTATCCGGCCACCGCGCCCACGACCCAGCCGATCCCGTTGGCCAGGGCGAGGCCGATCACCACGTGGGAGCGTTCGTTCGCGACCAGCGGGACGATGAGCGACAGGACCACGCGGACGATGGTGATCGCGAGGATCATGACGGTCGGGGTCCAGTAGTCCTCGCGGGCGTAGAACACCCGCTGCTGGAGCAGGACCACCGCGTACGGCACCAGGGTGAACGCCCCGAAGGCCAGGGTGAGGCCGAGGATGTCGGCGTTCTGGGCGTCGAAGTTGCCGTACCGGAACAGGCCGGTCGCGATGGTCGGGCCGAAGGCGGTCATGAAGGCGATGATCGGCAACAGGCCGAAGAGGGACAGCCTGGTGCCGAGCGAGATGTCGCGCACGACCGCGTCCGTCCGCCCGGCGACGCCGTTGTCGGCCAACCGCGGGTTGATGGCCGTCAGGAGGGTCACACCGATGATCCCGTAGGGCACCTGGAGCAGCAGCCAGTACGTGCCGTAGATGGCGATGGCCGCCTCGTCGGCGGCGGAACCGATGCGGTTGGTCATGACCAGACCGACCTGCGAGATGAACACGTAGGACAACCCGGCGAGGGCGTTGCCCCCGAACTGGCGGATCCGGGGGTCCAGCCCCCACTGGGGACGCAGGACCACGCCGGCACGGCGCAGCGCGGGCAGCAGGACCGCGGCCTGCACCACCACGCCGAGGGTCGTGCCCAGGCCGAGCAACAGGATCGGGGCGCTGAGGAGGTTGACCGGGGCCGCCGGGTCGATGCCGCTCCCGACCACGGCGAACAGGGCCAGGGTCGCGATGGCCACCAGGTTGTTCCACACCGGGGCCCACGCACCGGGTCGGAAGATCCCGTTGTAGTTGAGCACGGCGAGCATGACCGAGAAGACGCCGTAGAAGAAGATCTGCGGCAGCAGCAGGAAGGCGAACGCCGTGGCGAGGTCCGTGTTGACCTCACCGTCCCCGAGGTTGAGTTCGGTGAGCAGGGGCGCACAGGCCACCGCCACCACCGTGGCGACCAGCGCCAACAGGGAGGTGGCCGTGAGCAGGCGCCGGATGAACGAGACCCCCCCGTCCGGGTCCTCCTGGGCCGCCCTGGCGAGCAGGGGCATGAACATGGCGGTGAGGACCGACCCCAGGACGAGCTCGGTGATCATGTTGGGCAGCGTGTTGGCGGTGTTGAACGCCGAGGCCACGGCGGGGCCGAGAATGGTGAGGATGAGGATCATCCGGACGAAACCGGTGATCCGGCTGGCGAGGTTGGCCACGGCCATCGACCCCGTGGACCGCATCACCGAGGCGTCGGACGAGTCCCGCGTGGTGGTGCCGGTCCCCCCGCCCCGGGTCGCCGGGCCCGGTGGGATCGGGACCACGGGGTCGACGGGTACCGAGTCGGGCGCGAACGAGTCGGCGACCGGTGGCGGCGAGACGGGGCGTGGCGAGACGCAGCTCCCGGATTCGCGGCGGCGGCCCCGCAGCCCGGGATCCGGTCTACGCAGCCCGGGTTCGGGGGAACCCTGCTCGTCGTTCACGGTCGGTGCCCTTCGTCCGCGGGGTCGAGGATCCCCCGACGGTAGCGCAGGTACCGGCGGCCTCCGAGGACGAGGGCGAGTGCGGCCGCGGCGATCGCGAAGCCCTGCGCGACGGGATACCCACCGGACTGGACCGAGAGTTCGACCGGGTCGGACAGTCGCGTCCCGTCCGGCCCGTGGAGGGCGAAGACCACGGTGTGGCGGACCCCGCCCTCGGAGTCGGACTGGGTGGGGACCTGGAGGGTGCGGGAGCCCGCGGCCGGGATCTGGATGAGACCGACCGGGTCGACGGTGATGTCCTCGGGCGCGGTGACGGTCACGTCCACGCGCACGGGGAACGGCAGCGCGTTGCGGGTCACCAGCATGAGCGGACTGTTGGGACTCGCCATGGTGAACACGCTGCCCGGGGTCAGGAGATCGACGCGCGCCAGCGAGGCGGTCACCGTCTCCCCGAGCCGCGCCAGGCGGGTCGCGCCGCGGTCCCGGGCGGCCGCACCGGTCCCCGTCTCGAAGGTGAGACCGTCCCCGCCGGCGCGCCGACCGGTCTCCGAGATCGCCCGGAGGGCGTCACCCACCAGCGGGTCGAGGTGTGCGGCCGCATCCGCCGAGGTCGGGTCGGAGGTGTCCACCAGCGATCGGAGGGTCCCCGTCCCCGAGAGCGCCCCCGCCAGTCGTCGGACGGTGTCCCCCCCGGGGTCGTCCGCGAAGGGATCGGCGAGTCCGGGGTCCACCGCTCCGGTGGGGTCCTCGGCGAGGGTCCCCTCGGGGATCGTGACGGGACCGGTCAGGCGTTCGGACAGCGGCACCGCACGCATCCGGCCTGTGGAGAGCTGGTCGCCGAGGGTCTCGAGCAGTGAGTTCGCGGACTCCTCGTCGACGCCCCAGACCTGGGGGGGAACCGCGAGGACCCCCTGTCCGGCCACGGCGGCGTCGTCTCCCGCGGCGGCGGAGGGGTTGGTGGCCGAACCGGTGGCGGCGTCGATCACC
>NZ_JAALDZ010000243.1:0-4442 GCF_014145125.1 Dietzia sp. CQ4
CCGGGGACGCGGGGCCGGGCCCGGAGGAGGGGGCGGCTCCGCCGCCGGTCGACCCGTCGGCCCCGCTGGCCGTGCGGATGAGGCCGCGCACGCTGGACGAGGTGGTCGGACAGCAGCACCTGCTCCGCGCCAACTCGCCGTTGCGACGACTCGTCGAGGGCCGGGGAGGGTCCTCGGTGATCCTCTACGGGCCGCCCGGGACGGGCAAGACGACGCTGGCCAACCTCGTGGCCACCTCGTCCGGTCGGCACTTCGTGGCGCTGTCCGCCCTGAGCGCCGGGGTCAAGGACGTCCGTGCGGTGATCGAGGACGCACGGACACGCCAGATCCACGGCCGGCGCACCGTGTTGTTCATCGACGAGGTCCACAGGTTCTCCAAGAGCCAGCAGGACGCGCTCCTCGCCGCGGTGGAGAACGGCATCGTGCTCCTGGTGGCCGCGACCACGGAGAACCCGCACTTCTCGGTGATCGCCCCGCTGCTGAGCCGTTCTCTCATCGCCGAACTGCAGGGGCTGGACCAGGCGGGGGTCGCCACGGTGATCCGTCGCGCGGTGGCGGATGAGCGGGGTTACGCGGGGGCGCTCGAGGTGACCGACGCCGCGGTGGAGGACATCGTCCGGCTCTCCGGCGGGGACGCCCGCCGGAGCCTGACGATCCTGGAGGCCGCCGCGGGAGCCGCCGAGGACGACGTGGTGACCCCGGAGACGGTCGAGCTGAGCCTGGACGCGGCCCCGGTCCGTTATGACCGGGACGGGGATCAGCACTATGACGTCACGAGCGCGTTCATCAAGTCGATCCGCGGGTCGGACGCCGACGCGGCCCTGCACTACCTCGCGCGGATGTTGGTGGCGGGGGAGGACCCCCGGTTCATCGCGCGGCGCCTGGTGGTGCACGCGAGCGAGGACATCGGGATGGCGGATCCCACCGCACTGCTCGCCGCCTCCGCCGCGGCGGAGGTCGTGCAGAAGGTGGGGCTGCCCGAATGCCGACTCGCCCTGGCCCAGGCCACCATCCATCTGGCGACCGCGCCCAAGTCCAACGCGGTGATCTCCGCGATCGACGCGGCGATGGCGGATGTCCGCGCCGGGGGAGTCGGTGAGGTCCCCCGGCACCTCCGGGACGGCCACTACGCCGGGGCCAAGGGGCTGGGCAACGGAGTCGGCTACCTCTACGCGCACCAGTCCCCGGCCGGGGTGGTCACACAGCAGTACCCTCCCGACGAGCTCGTGGGTCGGGACTACTACGCGCCCGCCGGCCACGGACACGAACGAGAACTGGCCGCCAGGCTGACCCGGCTGCGAACGATCGTCCGGGGGAAGACCTAGCCGCCCCCGCCCGGATATGTGAAACTCATGAGGCCTGTATGAACACGAGCAACATCCAGGTATCCATGGACGCAAGCACTCTCGGAGGAATCATGAGCGGAATCGCCAGCATCTTCTCGACCCTGGTCGGCGTGGCCACCTCGGTCGGCGTGTGGGGGACCGGCGCGCACAGCCTGGGGCTGCTTCCCCAGGAGGCGTTCATCACCGCGGCCAACTTCGGCATCATCCTGCCCCCGATGCCGCGCTGACACACCACCTCTTCTCGAGCCGGTCCACGGGCACGGGCCCCGCACGCGGGGTCCGTGCCCGTGTCGTCTGCGGGCTCCCGCGGTCCGTTCCTCGACCCCCGGGGGCGCGCCGGTAGGCTGGGCAGTCGTCCGACCACCTCCGTAGACCACCAGTGAGGCCCCCTGTGCAGACCCATGAGATCCGGCGCCGATTCCTCGACCACTTCGTCAGGGCCGGTCACGCCGAGGTCCCCAGCGCATCACTGGTCCTGGACGACCCGAACCTGTTGTTCGTCAACGCCGGGATGGTCCCCTTCAAGCCCTACTTCCTCGGCCAGGAGACCCCGGAGCACGCCACCGCGACCTCCATCCAGAAGTGCGTGCGCACCCTCGACATCGACGAGGTGGGCATCACCACGCGCCACAACACCTTCTTCCAGATGGCGGGCAACTTCTCGTTCGGCGACTACTTCAAGGAGGGGGCGATCCGCCACGCGTGGTCGCTGCTCACCTCGTCCCTGGACGACGGGGGTCTTGGTATCGACCCGGGGCTGCTGTGGGTCACCGTGTATCTCGACGACGACGAGGCCTACGGCATCTGGCGCGACGTGGTCGGCATCCCCGAGGGTCGCATCCAGCGCCGCGGCATGGCGGACAACTACTGGTCCATGGGCGTTCCCGGGCCCTGCGGTCCGTGCTCGGAGATCTTCTACGACCGCGGCCCTGCGTACGGGGTCGAGGGCGGACCGGAGGCCGACGAGGACCGCTACATCGAGATCTGGAACCTCGTGTTCATGCAGAACGAGCGCGGCGAGGGCACCGGCAAGGACGCGTTCGAGATCCTGGGCCCGCTCCCCAAGCAGAACATCGACACCGGGATGGGGATCGAGCGCGTCGCGTTCCTGCTCCAGGGCGTCGAGAACGTCTACGAGACCGATCTGCTCCGCCCGGTGATCGACACCGCCGAGCGGCTCTCCGGCACCAGGTACGGGGTGGACAACGCCTCCGACGTGCGTTTCAGGGTGATCGCGGACCATGCGCGGACGGCGTACATGCTCATCTCCGACGGCGTGACCCCCGGCAACGAGGGGCGCGGGTACATCCTGAGGCGACTGCTGCGGCGCATCGTCCGGTCCGTCCGGCTCCTTGGTGCGACCGGCGACACGATGGCCGAGTTCATGGCCACCGTGAAGGAGGCGATCGGCCCGTCCTTCCCCGAGACGATCGCCGGGTACGAGCGGATCGAGCGCATCGCCGTGGCCGAGGAGGTCGCCTTCCTCAAGACCCTCGAGTCGGGGACCCAGCTCTTCGAGCGTGCCGCCGAGGACGCCAGGGAATCGGGCGCGGCCACCCTGTCGGGCCGCCAGGCCTTCGCCCTCCACGACACCCACGGGTTCCCCATCGACCTGACGCTGGAAATGGCCGCCGAGGCCGGACTGCAGGTGGACGAGGCGGGATTCCGCTCCCTGATGTCCGAGCAGCGCGCCAGGGCCAAGGCCGACTCTCGGTCCAAGAAGCACGCCCACGCCGATCTGTCCGTGTACCGCGACTTCCTCGACGCCGGCGAGACCGTCTTCACCGGGTTCACCGAACTCACCGACGAGTCCACCCTCCTCGGCATCGTGTCCGGGGGCGAGTCCGTGCCCGTCGCCCGGGACGGTGATGCGGTCGAGTTCGTCCTGGACCGGACGCCGTTCTACGCCGAGTCCGGTGGGCAGCTCGGTGACCGCGGGATGATCTCCACCGCCGGTTTCCAGATGCAGGTCGACGACGTGCAGAAGATCGGCAAGAAGCTCTGGATCCACAAGGGCGTCCTCACGGGCGGCGAGGTCGAGGCCGGCCAACTCGTCACCGCCGCCGTCGACCCGGAGTGGCGCAAGGGGGCCACCCAGGGACACTCGGCCACCCACCTCGTGCACGCCGCACTTCGTCAGATCCTCGGACCGGAGGCCGTCCAGGCCGGCTCGCTCAACAAGCCGGGGTACATGCGGTTCGACTTCAACTGGTCGGGTTCCATCCCGGCGGACGTCCTCGCACAGGTCGAGGAGATCACCAACGCCGCCGTCGACGCCGACTACGGCGTGAACACGATCGAGACCAGCCTCGACGAGGCCCGGCGGATGGGCGCCATGGCGCTGTTCGGCGAGAACTACGGGTCGCTGGTCCGGGTGGTGGAGATCGGCGGGCCGTTCTCGATGGAACTGTGCGGAGGCACCCACGTGTCGAGTTCCGCGCAGATCGGCCCGGTGAGTCTGCTGGGCGAGGCCTCCGTCGGATCGGGTATCCGGCGCGTGGAGGCGTACGTCGGCATGGACGCCTACCGGCACCAGGCCCGTGAGCGCGCTCTCGTGTCGGGCCTGGCCACCTCGCTCAAGGCGCCCGCCGAGGAGCTGCCCGACCGGGTGGCCGCGCTGACCGCGAAACTGCGGGAGGCGGAGAAGGCACTGGAGTCGATGCGTGCCGCCCAGCTCGCCTCCCGGGCCGGCGACCTGCTGTCGGCGGCCGAGGACCTCGACGGGATCCGGTTCCTCGTCCACGAGGACCCGGGGGGAGCGGCGGGCGACCTGCGCACCCTCGCCTCCGACCTCAAGGGCCGACTCGGCGGGGATGCCGGCGTCGTCTTCCTCACCGCCGCGGGCTCGGAGAAGGTGCCGTTCGTCATCGCGGTGAGCCCCGCAGCCCAGGAGCGCGGCCTCCGCGCGGGCGATCTGGTCAAGGCCGTCGCACCGGCGCTCGGGGCGCGGGGCGGCGGCAAGCCCGACATGGCACAGGGTGCGGGCACCGACCCGTCCGGGATCGACGCGGCCGTGTCCGCGCTGCGCGCCGCCGTGCGGGATGCCGGGTGACGGGATCGGACCCCGACGCCCGCGGGTGGACCCGCGGGCGGAGG
>NZ_JAALDZ010000244.1:0-1803 GCF_014145125.1 Dietzia sp. CQ4
GAGTGGACGGCGGAGTTGGGACGCCTGGGTGACCTCGTCGAGGAGTACGACGCCGTCGGTGTGATCGTGGGGCTGCCCACCTCCCTGAAGGGTCGGGAGACCGCCTCCACGGCGATGGCGCGGTCGTTCGTGGGAGCGCTCTCCGTCGCCTCTCCCGACCTCGATGTCGAGTTCGTGGACGAGCGACTCACCACGGTGACGGCGGGAGCGGCGCTCCACGGCGCGGGCCGGAACACCCGGCAGCAGCGGGGCGTGATCGACCAGGCCGCCGCCGTGGTGCTCCTGCAGGCGTGGCTCGACTCGCGGCGCGCCCGCCGATGATGGGCGCGTCGACCGGCGCGGCTGGATAAACTGCCCGTCAAGCATGATGCTGTCCGGCGGGCAGCTCCCTGAACCCCTGGCTAAGGAGCACGATGTCTGCGGCACGAGGACGCTCACGAACGAGTGGCACCACCCGGTTCATTCTCCTTGCGGCCGTGGTCGGGGTGGTCCTGGCCTTCGCCGTGATGGTCTACCGCAACACGGGCAACGAGGTCTCCGCCGCGCCCGACTTCGAGGGCGAGGGCTCCGGCAACGCGCTGTTGCACGTCGAGCCCGGGGACACCCTGGGGGTCGTCGGTGACCGCTTGTACGACATCGGCACCGTGGCCAGCACCCGGGCCTTCACAGGTGCGGCGGCCGGGACGTCGGTCGAGGGTATTCAGCCGGGGTACTACCAGGTCCGGGAGGAGATGAGCGCCGCGTCGGCGGTGGAGGCCCTGGCCGATCCCCGGAACAGGGTCGGTTTCATGGACGTCAAGCCCGGCGGGCGGCTGCTCGACACCGTGGTCGTCGGCGGCGGTACCGAGAAGGGCATCTTCACCCTGATCGCGGACGCGACCTGTCTCCGGGACCTGGACGACCCCGAGGCCCCACCCACCTGCCGCCAGCCGCAGGAGATCGTCGACGCGGCCGTGCAGGCCGACCCCACCGAACTCGGGGTGCCCGACTGGGCGATCAACGAGGTCCGGGGCGCCCCGGACCCGGTTCGACGTCTCGAGGGCCTGATCGCGCCCGGGGTCCACAACGTCAGCCCGCAGTCGGAGCCCCTGGAGATCCTGCGGCAGCTGATCGACTCGTCGACCGACGCCTACGACGCCACCGGTCTCGTCCCCTCGGCCGAGAGGATCGGGTTGACGCCGTACCAGGTGGTCACCGCGGCGTCCCTGGTGGAGAAGGAGGGCACGCTGGAGGACTTCGACAAGATCGCCCGGGTGATCCTCAACCGGCTCGACGAGCCGATGCGCCTCCAGTTCGACTCGACGGTCAACTACGCCCTCGCCGACCAGGAGATCGCCACCACCGACGCCGATCGTGCGGCGGTCACGCCGTGGAACACCTACGCCATGGACGGACTGCCCTACGGTCCGATCGGATCTCCCGGGCTCGATGCACTCCGGGCGATGGAGAACCCCGCCGAGGGCCGGTGGAAGTACTTCGTCACCGTCGACATGCAGGGCACCACCCGCTTCGCCGACGAGTACCCGGAGCACGAGCGGTACCAGAGCGAGGCGATAGCCAACGGGGTCCTGTCCAGTGGGCGTTAGCACCACGGGCGCCGGTCCGGCCGGCGCTGGTCCGGGTAGCGCCGGTTCGGGTGACGCCGGTTCGGGTGGCGCTGCCTCCGACGGCCTCGCGGACACGTCACCCCGCTCCGCGGCGGTGTTGGGTCATCCTGTCGACCACTCTCTCTCCCCGGTTCTGCACGGTGCGGCGTACCGGGCGCTCGGCCTCGACGGATGGACCTACGAGCGGATCGACTGC
>NZ_JAALDZ010000245.1:0-4077 GCF_014145125.1 Dietzia sp. CQ4
TAGACCCGGTCGCACTCCCCCACCGCCTCGAGCTGACGCGCCTCGTTCTGATCTGCGGCCGACACCCGCACGTACGCCACCCGCTGCCCGCGCGGACGCGAGACCCGGCGAGCTGGCTTCGGCTTCGGCTCCGGTTTCCCTTCGATGATGTTTTCCGAGTCCGTCGACTCCACCCGAAGGTTCCAGCCCAACTCGTCCCGGCGGCGGAACCGGGTTCGCACGCTCCCGCGGCTGACGATGAGCACCTCCTCGCCACCATCACCAGAACGGTTGAGCAACGTCCCGATTCGATCAGCCATGAGGAGACCCTTTCGTCCGGAATCTGTATCAATAGATCCTAAACCCGACGGGATGGCGTTTCATAAGTATCGAACTAGACCCTGTGACACAGCGGCGTTGGTTGGCGCCCCTTCGTCCCACACGGGTGTACCGGTAAATCGCACTGCTCGGTGGCGGCGTTCTAGCGGCGATACCTGACGGCGCCACCTGCATTAAGGCTCGAGCGCCTCGAGGGCTCGGGCGGCTTGCTGGTGGCGGTAGAGGGTGGCGCGGGACCATCCGACCAAGCTGGCCGCTTCGGCGGCGGTGCGGCCCTTTCTTCGGACGTCCTGGGCGATGTCGAGTTTTTCGGCGATTACTGCGGGATCGACCGGGGGCCGACCGAACCTCGTGCCGTTCTGCTTCGCCGCGGCGATGCCGGCGTTGACGCGTTCAGTGATGAGCTCGCGCTCGTACTCGGCCAGGGTGGCGAACATGCCCAGCATCAACCGGCCGGAGGTGGTCTCCGGGTCGATGCCGTCCGAGAGCGACCGAATCTTCACGCCCTTGTCGCGAAGCAGGTTCACGGTATTGAGGACATCGATCAGGGAGCGGCCGAGGCGGTCAATGCGCCACACCACGACGGTATCGCCGGGCTCGATGTAGTCCATCAGCCGCTTCATCCCCGGGCGCTCGATCGCGGTCCGGCTCCCCGAGGTGACGTCGGAGAAGACGTCGCGCTTCTGAACCCCGGAATCTACGAGTGCATCCAACTGCAACTGCGCGTCCTGACTCGCGGTACTGACGCGGGTGTACCCCAGATGCCTCATGGCCCGATTCTGCCCCATAAACCCCTACCGAGGCCGATCCTGAGACGAATGTCGCCAAGATGACTTAATGAGACACCGGTGGGTGGCCGTAGAGCCAGGAAAACTGCTCAAAAGTGGTCACTGTCCTGGACGGTGTCGGGTGTCTTGAAAAACCTTTAGGTTTTTAAGGCGCTGTCCCAACAGTTCAGCAGACGATGTATAGTTCAGTAAGTGCTGACTTTTGTTTCTCGTGTGGATGTGATGAACCGGTTAGGGCGGGCGATGGCCGACCCGACGCGGTCCCGGATACTGCTGACTTTGCTGCAGCAGCCGGCCTACCCGGCGGAGCTGGCCCGCGATTTGGAGCTGACACGGTCGAACGTGTCGAACCATCTGGCATGCCTGCGCGACTGCGGGATCGTTGTCGCAGTGCCCGAAGGCCGCCAGACCCGGTACGAGATCGCAGACCCGCACTTGGCGCGGTCGCTATCCTCCTTGGTCGAGGTCACCCTCGCGGTCAACGAAAACGCCCCCTGCTTGGAGCCCGACTGCTCAGTGCCGGGTTGTCACGCCACGGAGGTGCAGGCGTGATCCTGTCCTCGGCCCTGCAGGCGATCGGCCTGTTCATTGCCACCAATATCGACGACATCATCGTCCTGTCGCTGTTTTTCGCCCGCGGAGCAGGCCAACGCGGCACCACCGCACGCATTCTGGCCGGCCAGTATCTTGGCTTCGTCGGCATCCTCGGCGCCGCAGTGCTCGTCTCCCTGGGCGCGGGAGCCTTCCTGCCCCCGGGGGCCATCCCTTACTTCGGGCTGATCCCACTGGGCTTGGGACTGTGGGCCGCGTGGCAGGCCTGGCGCGGGGACGATGATGACGACGACGATGCAAAGGTCGAGGGCAAGAACGTCGCCGTGTGGACCGTGGCCGGCGTAACCTTCGCCAACGGCGGCGACAACGTCGGCGTCTACGTCCCCGTCTTTCTCAACGTGGGCACGGGAGCCGTAGTTACCTACTGCATCGTGTTCCTGGTGCTGGTGGCGGGACTGGTGGGCCTGGCCAAGTTCGTCGCCACCCGCCGACCGATCGCCGAAGTCCTAGAGCGCTGGGAACATATCCTGTTCCCGACTGTCCTGATCGGCCTGGGCGCCTTCATCCTGATCAGCGGCGGAGCATTCGTACTCTGACAAAACCGACGCAAACCCCACCACGCACCCGTGAGCCGCCGACTCGCTCTAATTCTTCCGGCCAAAACGCCCGATTGGTACGTCGCCAAGAAGTAGCCACAGAAGACCGCCACAGAGCGATCAAGTCCACAGGCAGCTCTCGCCTCACAGAGACGTCTCATACGGGTGTACCCCAACGGGACCCTCCAAACTGGGCGCTTACTGCCGCGCCTGCCTGCCGCCTTAGGCAGTTTTATGCCAATACATAGAACGGGGCAGTTTGTCCAACACGTAAGATCCTGCATGACGGGACTTTAGTTGTTGGAGGTTTCATGACCGTTGATGCAGCCGCACTAGTTCAGGAGCTTGGGATGCGGATATCCGAAGGCTCCCTAGTGGCGAAGGTGAACGCCCCGGTTCTAGTCAGTCTGTCGTAGGCAGCACGGCCTCCAGCGGCACCAGTTCTGCGACAGCATCCTCGATCTCTTGGGAGATTCCGGCCGCCACCAGGGCAGCGGCAACCTTCTTGCGTGCGGCCTGAAAGGTGCGAACTCCAGAAATATCCACTGAAGCTGCCTCCTTCTCAGATTGCGCACCGAGGTTGGCGAGTCTCGCATGGAGGCTGTCCGCAGAATCGAACCTCGGGAAGGGGACCGCGAAGACATTCTTGTCAAAGTCGCGCGTCCCGAATAGACCCAGCGCCTGAAGCGGTTTGACTCGCTCAAGGAGCGTCGAGGAGTTGAGAATTGCACACAAATAGTGGCCTTCCGCTTCAGCCGCCACCGGCACCCAGTAGAGCTTGTGGTCAATGACTGCGGAACCGTCACGCACCACAGCGGCGGCCAGAGTATTGCCGGACTTCGTATAGACCACTCTCAGCGCTGACAGTGGAAGCTGCGCAGATAGTTGGCCGTGGTAGTCGATGCGGTCGAGTAGATGCACCTTGTCCGAAGCTGGCTTGTGTGTGTTCCAGGTGGACTCGGCCTGGTTCCACCACCCGGAGAGACCCGGATACTCGGCGAGCTTCCCAGGGGACAGGATGCTGCCATTGTCGATGGGAAGGACCGCTTGCCTGGGGGTAACGCATCGGTGGGGCAGCACAGTCTCGCCGAGATAAACCGGTCGCACGAAACGCTGCTCTACCCTGCCCGTCAGTGACGGTTGAGATTTATATGGCTCCTTCTCCTGTGATGTTCGAAAAGAGGTCACTGCGACCCGCCCGGCGCCCGCGCCAAGCGGGCCTGCCTCTGCCTTTTCCACGAAGATCAACAATCGCGGATAAAGGATCGCACCATTGCGGAACATCGACTTGTACGGCGAGGGGGCGGGCTCGTCTCCGTCGCCAAGCGCCGTCACCGTTCCTGGCGACCTAGTGGTTCGCTCTGCGACTTCGCTCCACGGGAGGTCCGCACTGGAAAGTCGGTTGGACCACTTGACTGTCTGAAGCGGTACTGCGGTTGCCACTTCAGCTCTGCGTCCGCGGATGACGCAGGAGACCATTGGGAACCCGGTCGCGGCTTCGGCCAGGTCCCAGCTCTGTTCAAAAGCCACAGTCAGGTGATCGCCGGTTCCCGCTGCCCATTTTCCGCTGCGAAACCCGGAGTGCGGCCTGCGGGTGATGGTGCCGTGCGGCATAACGAATCCGAACTGACCGCCGTCGCGCAGATACAGCTCCACTGCCCGTACAACGAACAAAGTCGACAGGTCCCGAGCAGAAGCGCCGAGTCCCTTGTTGAGCAGGTTTCGTGTCTTAGCGAGCGTCTTGTACCGCGTTTGCATTGCCTCGGTCATCTTCGAGTAGGGTCAAGCCCCTGGAAGTGGTGTAACTGAATGGTGATCCTTCG
>NZ_JAALDZ010000246.1:0-8991 GCF_014145125.1 Dietzia sp. CQ4
CGGCGCTTCACCTGGATGCGCTCAGCCTTCGTGGTGATCATGGTGATCGCGCTGGTCAAGCTGCTGTGGGTACAGACGATCGGTGGCACCGAACTCGCGGCCCGGGCGGAGAGCCAACGGCAGGTCCACCAGGTGCTCCCCGCCACCCGTGGCGCGATCGTCGATGTGCACGGCGACCCGATCGCGTTCACCCGGGAAGCCCGTGATCTGTCCATCCAGCCACTGGTCGAGCAGCGCAACGCCGAGGCGCGCAGGGAACTGGACCGCACCAAACCCACCTGGGACCAGCTGGTCGACGAGATCGGCGACGAGTTCGAGTCCGTGCTCGGGGAGAAGGTGGACCGCGAGGAGATCGAGGCCAAGCTCACGTCCGAGGGTGGCTTCACCTACCTCGTCCGCAACGTCGACGTGACCCAGGCCAACGCGATCACCAGGAAGTTCCCCATGATCGGCGCGGAGCGTGTGGACATCCGCGAGTACCCGGGCGGAGCCCTCGCGGCCAATGTGGTGGGAGCCACGTCGAAGAGCGACGACGGCAAGCTCATCGGCCTGCAGGGCATCGAGGCGTCCTTCAACGACGAACTCGACGGCGAGGACGGCCGACAGACCTTCGACAGGGCCCAGGACGACACGGTGATCCCGGGGACGCTGCGGAACGTCTCGGCACCGCGTGACGGCGACACGATCCGTCTGACCCTGGACGCGGACCTGCAGTGGCACGTCCAGAAGGCGGTGCAGTCCGCCAAGGACTCCTCGGGTGCGCAGAGCGCGTCCGCGGTCGTGTTGGACGCCCGGACCGGCGAGGTCCGCGCGATGGCCAACGACAACACCTTCAACCCCGCGGTGGGGATCGGCGCCGAGCTCGAGCGCGGGGCCGACCTCGGTAACCCGGCGATCACCTCGCCGTTCGAGCCCGGGTCGGTGCAGAAGATCATCACCGCCGCCGCGGCGATCGAGGCCGGGCTGACCGATCCCGGGGAGGTCCACTCCGTCGACGGGAGCATCAGCATGGAGGGGGTGACCGTCTCCGATGCGTGGCAGCACGGTCCCACGCCGTACACGACCACGGGCATCTTCGGGAAGTCCTCCAACGTCGGGACCCTCATGCTGGCCCAGCGGGTCGGCAAGGAGCCGTACTCGGAGTACCTGGAGAAGTTCGGGTTGGGGCAGCGCTCCGGGATCGAACTCGCCGGTGAATCGGACGGGTTGGTGCCCGACCTGCAGAACTGGCAGGGCGGTACCTTCGCCAACCTGCCGATCGGCCAGGGGTTGTCCATGACGACCCTGCAGATGGCGGGCATCTATCAGACGATCGCCAACGACGGGGTCCGGGTGCCGCCCCGGATCGTCGCCGAGCGGGTGGACCCGGACGGTGAGACCCATGCGTCCGAGCGACCGGAGGGCGAGCGGGTGGTGAGTGAGCAGACCGCTCGCACGGTGCGTGACATGTTCCGCTCGGTGGTCCAGTCCGGGCCGGGAGCACAGGCGGGAACCGGCCCTCAGGCCGCGGTGGCCGGGTACCAGATCAGCGGTAAGACCGGCACGGCCCAGCAGATCGACCCGTCGTGTGCGTGCTACTCCAACTCCCGGTACTGGATCACCTTCTCCGGGATCCTGCCCGCCGACGATCCGCGGTACGTGATCTCGATCATGCTCGACGCCCCCCAGCGCGGCACCCTCGGCGCGTCCGCCGCGCCGCTGTTCCACGACATCGCCTCCTGGCTGGTCAACCGGGACAACATCCCGCCGTCCGCCCCCGCAGCCGACCTGATCCTGCAGGCGCAGTGACCCGCGACCGGCAAGGTAGCGTGTAGCGGGTTCACGGGGGGTCACGGACAACGAGAGGCGGGTCGAGGACAGGCTATGACGACAGCGGCACAGCTGGCGGACGCGGTGCGCGCCGGCCTCCTCGGCGACAGGGCGGCAGCCCACACGGAGCTCACCGGCGCCACCATCCGGGCCCAGGACGCGCTGCCCGGCACCCTCTTCGCGGCGCTGCCCGGAACCAGGATCCACGGCGCCTCGTTCTGTGCGACCGCGGTCGAGGCGGGCGCCTCGGCGGTGCTCACCGACGCCGAGGGGCTGGAGCTGATGGGGCCCGCCGCCGAACGCGTCCCGGTCCTCGTGCACCCCCGGCCGCGGTCCGTCCTGGGCGAGGTGGCGGCGGCCATCGTCGGGGACCCGTCCGCGGAGTTGGACGTCGTGGGGATCACCGGGACGTCGGGCAAGACCACCACCTCGTATCTGGTGGAGGCCGCACTCGAGGGCTGTGGCCTCGTGGCGGGGATCATCGGCACCACGGGCAGCCGGGTGGGCGGGCGGCACCTGCCGAGCAGCCTCACGACCCCCGAGGCACCCGAGTTCCAGGCGCTGCTGGGTGCGATGCGCTCGGAGGGCGCCCGCGCCGTTGCCGCCGAGGTCTCCAGCCACGCGCTGCGGCTCGGCAGGGTGGACGGGACACGGTTCGCCGTCGGCGCGTTCCTCAACCTCTCCCAGGATCACCTCGACTTCCACCCGAGCATGGAGGACTACTTCAAGGCCAAGGCCCGCCTCTTCGACGCCGACGCCGACACGGGTTCCGCGGTGCGGCCCGCCGAACGGGCCGTGATCGTGATCGACGACGACTGGGGGAGGCGACTGCTGGCGTCCCGACCGGACGCGGTGACCGTCTCGGCCGATCCCCGCGGGTCGGCCGACTGGACGGCGGGCGAGGCACTGACCACCGACGGCGATCGACAGGCCTTCGCCGCGTGGGGACCGCACGGCGTGACCGTGGAGGTCGATCTGCCACTGCTCGGCCGCTTCAACGTGGCCAACGCACTGGTCGCGCTCGCGATCGTCGACTCCCTCGGGCTGGACGTGCGGGCCGCGGCCGCCGGGCTGCGGAACGTGAGGGTTCCGGGCCGGCTCGAGCCCGTGGTCCGGGGCCAGGACTTCCGGGTGCTGGTGGACTACGCCCACAAACCCGCCGCGGTCGCCGCGGTCCTGCGCTCCGTCCGTGCGCAGACCCGGGGCCGGGTGGCCGTCGTCCTGGGCGCCGGCGGGGACAGGGACCCGGGCAAGCGACCTCTGATGGGGGTGGCGGCCGCGGAGGTCGCGGACCTCGTGGTGGTGACCGACGACAACCCGCGCAGCGAGGACCCGGCCGCGATCCGCGAGGCCGTCCGCGCCGGTGCCGAGTCCGCCGCCCCCGACGGGACCCGCATCGAGGAGATAGGGGACAGGGGGGCCGCGATCGCCGCGGCGATCGACTGGGCCCGCGCCGGCGACGCGGTGGTGATCGCGGGCAAGGGCCACGAGACCGGGCAGGAGATCGACGGCGCGGTCTTCCCCTTCGACGACCGGGCCCGCGCGGCCGAGGAAATCATCAGACGCATGCACTACACCGACCCATCGGTCCAGACGGAGGACAGCACCTCATGATCGACCTCACCCTCGGCGAGATCGCCGGGATCGTCGGCGGTCGGTTGGTCGGCGGCGACCCCTCGACCGCGGTCACCGGTTCCGTCGAGTTCGACTCCCGTCGTCTCGAGCCGGGCGGACTGTTCCTCGCACTCCCCGGCGAGCGGGTCGACGGACACGAGTTCGTCGCCCGCGCGCTGCAGGCGGGTGCGGCGGCGGCGCTGGTCGCCCGCGAGGTCACCGATGTCCCCGAGGGCGCGGGCGCGCAGATCGTGGTGCCCCCCGTGGACCGGCGCGTGACCAACGCCATGGCGCTGGCCGCGGATTCCGACGGGTCCGGTGCGGCGGTGCTCGCGGCGCTCGGGTCCCTGGCGCGCGCCAGCGTGGACAGATTGGTCGCCGACCACGGGCTCGTCGTGGTCGGGATCACCGGCTCCTCGGGCAAGACCAGCACCAAGGACCTCATCGGCGCGGTTCTCTCCGCGGCCGGGACGGTCATCGCGCCGCCAGGATCGTTCAACAACGAGATCGGCCATCCCTGGACCGCCCTGCGTGCCGATGAGTCCACGGACTTCCTAGTGCTCGAGCTGAGTGCCCGCGCGCCGGGCAACATCCGCGAGCTCGCGGAGATCGCGCCCCCGAGGATCGGTGTGGTGCTCAACGTGGGGACCGCGCACCTGGGTGAGTTCGGGTCGCGTGACGTCATCGCCGCCACGAAGGGTGAGTTGGTCGAGGCCCTGCCGGATGCGGCCCACGGAGGGGTCGCGGTGCTCAACGCCGACGATGACCGGGTCCTGGGAATGGCCGGGCGGACGTCCGCCGAGGTCGTGACGGTCGGGACGGGCCGGTCCGCGGACCTCCGCGCCGAGGACGTGCGGCTCGACGACGAGGTCCGGGCCTCCTTCCGGCTGGTGACCCCGGACGGCGAGGCCGACGTGGCCCTCCGCGTCCACGGGGAGCACCAGGTGGGCAACGCCCTGTCGGCCGCCGCGGTGGGTCTGGCCTGCGGTATGGACGTCGCCGCGGTCGCCGCCGCTCTCGGCACCGCCCGGGCCGCCTCCGCCCGGCGGATGGACGTCCGGGTCACCGCCGACGGTGTCACCGTGATCAACGACTCCTACAACGCCAACCCCGATTCGGTGCGGGCCGCGCTCAAGTCGCTCGCGGTGATGGCCCGGTCGGGAGGGGGACACCGCCGGACCTGGGCGATCCTTGGCGAGATGGCGGAACTCGGCGACGACTCGGTGACGGAGCACGACCTCATCGGGCGGTTCCTCGTGCGCCTCGACGTGTCCCAACTCGTGGTGGTCGGCCGGGGTCGACCCCAGCGCGCGCTGTTCCAGGGGGCGGTGCAGGAGGGCTCGTGGGGATCGGAGGCGGAGCACGTCGAGACCGCCGAGGAGGCGTTCGCCATCGTCGACGAGCGCGTACAGCCGGGGGACATCGTGTTGGTCAAGGCCTCGGCGGCCGTGGGCTTGTGGAGCGTCGCGGAGCATCTGCTCGCGTCGCGTGGTGAGGAGAAGTCCGAATGACCCAGATCATGATCGCGGGCATCGTCGCCTTCGTCGTGAGCATCTTCCTCACCCCGGTGCTCATCATCTACTTCCGTCGGCACGGCTTCGGGCAGGAGATCCGCCTGGAGGGCCCCCAGTCGCACATGAGCAAGCGCGGGACCCCCAACATGGGCGGGATCGCGATCCTCGCCGCGGTGTGGCTGGGGTACATCGTGGCCGGGCTGGTGGGGCAGGTGACGGTGGGCGGTGGCGGGTTCACCGCCTCCGGCCTGCTCATCCTCGGACTGGCCACCGCGTTGGCCGTGGTCGGGATGATCGATGACGGCCTCAAGGTGTTCAAGCGGCACAACAAGGGTCTGGGCATCCTGTCCAAGACCGTCGGTCAGGTGCTCGCGGCGCTCGCCTTCGGCATCCTGGTCCTGGGATTCCGCAACGACGACGGGCTGACCCCCGCCAGCAGGTCGCTGAGCTACGTGCGGGACTTCGTCGCCGTGACCTTCCCGGTGGTCGTCTTCCTGGTCTTCATCGTCCTCCTGGTCTACGGCTGGTCCAACGCGGTGAACTTCACCGACGGTCTGGACGGGCTCGCGGCCGGTTCGATGGCCATGGTCATGGGCACCTACGTGGTGTTCAGCTTCTGGCAGTTCCGGTACTCGTGCTTCTCCACGGCGGAGGGGGTGGACCTGTCCGGGTGCTACCAGGTCCGGGATCCCCTCGACATCGCCGTGGTGTGCTCCGCCGCGCTCGGGGCGTGCCTGGGCTTCCTGTGGTGGAACGCGGCGCCGGCCAAGATCTTCATGGGCGACACGGGGTCGATGTTCCTGGGCGGCATCGTCGCCGGTGTCTCGGTGGTCTCGCGGACCGAACTCCTGATGGTCGTCGTCGGCGCGGTCTTCGTGATCGAGTTCGTCTCGGTGCTCATCCAGGTCGCGGCGTTCCGCACCACCGGCCGTCGTCCGTTCCGGATGACACCCATCCACCACCACTTCGAGAACGGCGGATGGGCCGAGACGACCGTGACCATCAGGTTCTGGCTCCTCGTGGCCATCTCCTGTGGCCTGGCCATCGCGCTGTTCTACGGTGACTGGCTCGCGAGCTCGACGGGATGACCGACGTGACACGGGACGACACGATCCAGCACGGGGTGACAGCACCCGGGACGGCAGAGCCCGGGACTGCAGAACCCGGGACGACGCGGCGGAGTGTGGAGCGGCGGAGGATGGACATCAACGACCTCGCCGGCGCCCGCGTGCTCGTCCTCGGCGCCGGGGTGTCCGGGCCGGGGGCCGTCCGGATCCTCCACGCGCTCGGCGCCGAGCCCGTGGTGGCGGACTCGCGACCGGAGGCCGTCGAATTGCTGCGGGGGGCGCTCCCGGACGGCGTGACCTGTACCGGGGTCGGCCTCGACCGCGCCGCCGAGATGCTCGTCGACACCGGCCCCGATCGGGTCGACCTGGTGGTGACCAGCCCGGGCTGGAGGCCGGACTCCCCGCTGCTGCGGACCGCGGCCGAGGCCGGCCTCGAGCTGTGGGGGGACGTCGAACTGGCCTGGCGCGCCGACGCGGCCGGGAGGTTCGGACCGCCACGGACGTGGCTCGCGGTGACCGGGACCAACGGCAAGACCACCACCACCTCGATGCTCGAGGCGATCTGCCTCGAGGCGGGGATGGCCGTGCGCGCGTGCGGCAACATCGGACTGCCGGTGACGGAGGTGCTCCTCGCCGAGCCGAGGGTGGAGGTCCTCGCCGCCGAGCTGTCGAGTTTCCAGCTGCACTGGGCCCCCGGGTGCCGGCCCGACGTGGGGGTGGTCCTCAACGTCGCGGAGGACCACCTGGACTGGCACGGGTCGATGGAGGCCTACGCCGCGGCCAAGGCGCAGGTGCTCACCGGGCGGGTCGCGGTGGCCGGGGCCGAGGACGAGATCGCCTCCCGACTCCTCGCCGCCGCGCCCGCCCCGACGCGGATCGGGGTGCGCCTCGGCGCACCCGGCGCCGGAGAGTTCGGTGTGATCGACGGGGTCCTCACCGCGCGGATCGGCGAGCAGGAGGGCGACGACGACGAGGTGGCGCTGCTGCCTGCCGTGGACGTCCGGCCGCCCGGGCCCGCGGGCATCCTCGACGCGCTCTCGGCCGCTGCTGTGGCGATGTCCGTGGGGGCGCGACCAGAGCACGTGGCGGCAGCGCTCCGGGGATTCACGGTGGCCGCGCATCGCGCCGAGCTCGTGGACACCGTCGACGACGTCCGCTACGTGGACGACTCCAAGGCGACCAACCCGCACGCCGCGCGCACCTCGCTGCTGGCGGGCGGGACGATGGTGTGGGTCGCCGGCGGCCTGCTCAAGGGCGCCGATGTCGACCCGCTGGTCGCGGAGGTGTCGCACGTACTCCGCGGTGTGGTCCTGATCGGCCGCGACCGCGGGCGGATCGCCGAGGCATTGTCCCGACACGCGCCGGGGGTGCCCGTCGTGGAGCTGGCCTCGGGAGACGATGACGGTGCGGCGGCTCCCGACGAGCCGCAGCAGACGATGGACCGCGCGGTCGCCGAGGCCGCGCGGATGGCCACCGGAGGCGACACCGTACTGCTCGCCCCCGCCGCCGCGTCGATGGACATGTTCACCGACTACGGCCACCGCGGGCGCAGCTTCGCGCTCGCCGTGGGCCGGGTCGCCGGGAGGTAGGGCATGGCACTTCACGAACCCGCTCGCCGGGACGACGCCGACGAGGCCGGCGCCGCGACCCGGCCCGATCTGTTGGGGCGCATCGCCGCGCCACTGGCCGCGATCAACCGTGCGCCGCTGACCTCGTACCACGTGGTCATGGTGGTCACCGCCCTGCTCACCGTGATCGGCCTGGGGATGGTGTTGTCGAGCTCCAACGTCCTCGCCTTCTCCGGTGGCGGCACGCCGTTCGACATCTTCCTGCGCCAGGCCGTGTTCGTCACGATCGGCTGGGTGGGGTTCGTGGTGGCCCTGCGCATGCGGTTCGAGCTGCTGCGGGCTGCCGCGCTGCCGATGCTCCTGGTGTCCATCGGTCTGCTCATCGCCGTGCTGATCCCCGGTGTGGGCATGGAGATCAACGGCTCCCGCGGGTGGATCGACCTCGGCTTCTTCGCGATCCAGCCCGCCGAGATCGCCAAGTTCGCGTTCATCATCTGGGCGTCGTCGGTGGTGGCCAAGCGCATCCGCACCGGGTACTGGCTCGACCTGCTCTTCCCGGCCATCGTGGGGTACGGGGTGGTCGCCGCCCTCGTCGTCGTCGCCCCCGACCTCGGCATGGCCACGGCGGTGACCATCGCATTCCTGTGCGTGCTGTGGTTCTCCGGGTACCCCACCCGGCACTTCGTGTGGGTGATCGCGTTCGGCACCGTCGTGTTCGGCGTCCTCGCCGTGACGTTCGCCTACCGCTTCGAGCGCGTCCGGACCTTCTTCAACACCTTCGTCGGTGACTTCTCGAACCCCCAGGGTTCGGCCTACCAGTCGTATCAGGGGATGCTCTCGCTCGCCGAGGGCGGCCTGTTCGGGGTGGGCCTGGGGCAGTCCAGCGCCAAGTGGTTCTACCTCCCGGAGGCGACCAACGACTTCATCTTCGCCATCATCGGGGAGGAGCTCGGCTGGTTCGGCGCCGCCGTGGTCGTCACGCTGTACCTGGCGCTGGGGTGGGCCGGCATGCGCGTCGCGCTGCGGTCGGCGGACCCGTTCCGTCGCCTGCTGGCCGGCACGATCACCACGACGATCGTGCTGCAGGCGTTCATCAACATCGGGTACGTGGTGGGTCTGCTCCCGGTCACCGGCCTCCAGCTGCCCCTCATCTCCAACGGTGGCACCTCGGCGGTCGTGACCCTGGCCTCCCTCGGTCTCCTCGCCAACTGCGCCCGCCACGAGCCCGAGGCGATCTCGGCGATCCTCAGCTCCCCGGAGCGACGCCGGCGTCGCTGGTTCACCCTCCCGGACCCGCGCCCGTACACCCCAGAGCGCCCGGTCCCGGCCTCGGACGCACCCGGCCGCTCGAGCGCCGGTGCCCGGCGCTACGGCGAGCCCGTCACCCGGCAGTCGGCACCCCGGTCGTCCACCCCCCGG
>NZ_JAALDZ010000247.1:0-18046 GCF_014145125.1 Dietzia sp. CQ4
GCCGCGGCGGCCTCGCGGGCGGCCTCGGCCTGGGCCGAGCCGGTCCGGAGCACGATCGGTGGCAGGAAGGCCAGGACCACCGAGGCGACGACGGCGAGGATTCCGGCGACCAGGTAGATCTCCGACATGCTCAGCGCGTAGCCCTGTTCGAAGGGGTGGGCCACCAGCTCGGGCAGGCGGTTGATGACGGACGAGTCCTTGGTGACCGTCTCGAGCGCGCCCGCGCCCGCGCCCGATGCCGGGTCGGCGAGGGCCTGCACGATCCCGAGAGCCTCCGGGTCCGCGCGCAGCGCCGGGTCGGCCAGGCCCTCCTGCACACCGCGGGCGAGGGTGCCGTCTGCGCCCGCCTGCTGCAGCTCGCTGGTGATGGAACCCCCGACCCGGCTGAAGAGGATCGACAGGAACACGGCCACCCCGGCGGTGCCGCCGAGCTGGCGGAAGAAGGTCGCGGACGCGGTGGCCACGCCGATCTCGCGAGGGCTCACAGCGTTCTGCACGATCAGGGTGAGCGGCTGCATGCAGTTGCCCAGGCCGATTCCCAGCACCAGCATGTAGGCCATGACCAGGGTCAGCGAGGTGTCGGCGTCGATGGTCCACAGCAGGAACAGCCCGACGGCCGAGATGGCGGTGCCGAGGATCGGGAACTCGCGTACCCGGCCGGTCTTGGAGATGAGCTGACCGGACACGATCGAGGCGCCCATCATGCCCGCCACCAGTGGCAGCATCATGAGGCCGGATTCCATGGGGTCGGCGCCGTGCACGATCTGCATGTACAGGGGCAGGGTCATCATCCCGCCGAACATGGCCATTCCCACGATCACCCCGCCGGCGGTGACGATCGCGAAGGTGCGGTCGCGGAACAGGCGCAGTGGGATGAGAGCCTGGTCGCCGGCCCGGGCCTCGACGATGAGGAACAGGCCGATCCCGGCCAGGCCCACGAGGTAGCAGGCGAGTGCGGTCGGGGACCCCCAGCCCCAGGAGTTGCCCTGCTCGGCCACCAGCAGAAGCGGTACCAGGCCGACGACGATGGTGGCCGCGCCCGCCCAGTCCACCCGGTGGTCCACGCGGACGTTCTTGACGTTGAGGGTGATCATCACGAGGGTCAGCGCGATGGCGCCGATGGGGACGTTGATGAGGAAGATCCAGCGCCAGCCGTCGATGCCGAAGATCGTCTCCACGCCGGCGAAGAAGCCGCCGACGACCGGTCCGATGACGGAGGACGAGGCGAACACCGCGAGCATGTAACCCTGGTACTTGGCACGGTCGCGCGGCGGGATGATGTCGCCGATGATCGCCAGGGAGAGCGACATCAGTGCGCCGGCGCCGAGTCCCTGGATCCCCCGGTACAGCGCGAGGGTGTACATCGAGTCGGCGAGCGTGCACAGCAGGGAGCCGAACACGAAGATCACGATGCCGATGACGAAGAACGGTTTGCGCCCGTAGATGTCCGAGAGCTTGCCGTACAGCGGTGTCGAGATGGTCGAGGTCATCAGGTAGGCGGTGGTCACCCACGCCTGCGCGTCCAGGCCCTGCAGATCGTCGGCGATGGTCCTGATGGCTGTCGACACGATGGTCTGGTCCAGGCTCGCGAGGAACATCGCGGACATGAGGCCGGCGAGGATGACCAGGATCTGGCGATGAGAGAACTCGCCGTCCTCACCGGCCTGGGTCGTGACGGGTGCGCGGTCGGTCATCAGTTCTCCTTGGCGGACGTGAGGGCGTCGATCTCCGCGCGCAGCGAGTCGGCGAGTCGGGTCAGTCCCTCGTCGAGCGAGGCAGCCTGTTCGGGAGTCCAGTCGGCGAGCACGCCGGCCATCCACTGGCCTCGTCCGGCGAAGACCCGGGTGACGAGGTCGCTTCCCTCGGAGGTGAGGGTGACGACGCTCGCACGCCCGTCATCGGGGTCGGGGACCTTGGCGACCAGGCCGAGGGTCTCGAGGTGACGTACCTGACGGCTCACCACCGAGATGTCGGTGTGGACGCGGTCGGCGAGGGCGGTGACCCGTCCGGGTTCGTCGTGGATCGCGAAGAGCAGGGGGTGGGTCGACGGCTCGAGCGACTCGTGGAGTCGCGGCGCGGACATGTTCAGTGCCCTGAGCATCTTGACCACCCGGGACAGGTCGACAGCCAGTTTCCCGCCCTGGTCGGCGTCTATCGCCACCGTGACCTCCTCGGCCTTCGATTAAATTGCTTGCTGCAAGCAAGTATAAGGGCGAATGTGGGACACGGCAACTACTGGTGGGGACGGATGTCTTCTGAGTGGTCAGTGGCGATACTCCGGTGGCGTCGTCGCCGCGCCAGCCGCGGAGGAGGGGGAGCGACCGAGTGATGTCGGACCAGAGCTGTATACCCAAGAACGCGACCATCTTGGTCGTGAGTCAGTCCCAGCCAATTCGAGGAGATCCCCGTGAGTGCCACCAGATTCGATCCCTACGAGCCCGACCTGTTGCCGGCTGCTGTCCGCGAATATCTCGAATCCCAACGGACCAGCACACGCGACCTGTCCGCGGACACTGTGTTCACGCCGGACGCGAGGGTGGTCGACGAGGACACGGAGTACCTCGGCTCGGCGGCGATCCGAGAGTGGTGGACCACGTCCGCCAGTCAGTACACCTACACGCTGGACTACATCGGTCAGGCGAGGCCGGTCGACGACACGTGGCTCGTGGCAGGCCAGCTGGAGGGCAACTTCCCCGGGGGAAGGCCGACCTCTGGTACCGGTTCCGCCTCGATGGGGACAAGATCTGCGACCTTCTCATCGAGCCGCCTCCCGCCGGGTAGGCGGGCGTCACCGTGCCCCCGGTCGGACTCGAACCGACACTGGACGGGTTTTGAATCCGTTGCCTCTGCCAATTGGGCTACGGGGGCGAACGCGGCGAGCCGCTGGTCGGAAAGTCTAACCGACGACCGGTGAGCGGCTGTCCGACGCCCGCCCTAGAGTGGCCGTGTGAGCACCACGAGCCAGACCGCCGAAGCCAGTTCCGCCGCCACCACCGCGTCCACCGACGCCGCCGAGGCACACGGGCCCACCCGTCTGTTGCTCCTCGACGGGCACTCGCTGGCCTTCCGCGCGTTCTACGCGCTTCCCGCGGAGAACTTCTCCACGGCCTCCGGGCAGCACACCAACGCGGTCTACGGATTCCTGTCGATGGTCGCCAACCTGGTCACCACCGAGGAGCCCACCCACCTGGCGGTGGCGTTCGACGTCTCCCGGGCGACCCTGCACCGGACGGCCGAGTACCCGGAGTACAAGTCGACGCGCTCGGCTGCCCCCGAGGAGTTCAAGGGGCAGGTCGAGCTGATCCAGGAGGCGCTGGTGGCTCTCGGGGTCCGCACCCTGTCCCTGGAGGGCCACGAGGCCGACGACATCATCGCGACCCTGGCCACCCAGGCGGCAGGGGCCGACACACTCATCTGCACGGGGGACCGCGACGCGCTGCAGCTGGTCTCCGACGCGGTGACCGTCCTCTACCCGGTCAAGGGAGTCTCGGAGCTCGCCCGCTTCACCCCCGAGGCGGTGGAGGCCAAATACGGGGTGACCCCCGCTCAGTACCCGGACGTCGCCGCGCTGCGGGGCGACACCTCCGACAACCTCCCCGGCGTGCCCAAGGTCGGCGACAAGACGGCGGCGAAGTGGATCGTCCAGTACGGCAGCCTGTCGGAACTGATCGCGCACGCGGACGAGGTCAAGGGCAAGGTGGGGGAGAGCTTCCGCGAGCACCTCCCGCAGGTGCAGCTCAACCGCCGCATCACCGAACTCACCCGGGACCTCGACCTCGGCGTCCAGCTGGATGAACTCACCAGGCGCCTGCCCGAACGGGCGGACGTCAACGCCCTGTTCGACCGGCTGGAGTTCGGTCCCCAGGCCCGCGACCGGTTCCTCTCCGCGTTCCTCCCGGAAGGCGCACCCGAGCCGGTGCCGGAGATCGAGATCGAGCAGGCCGCCGTCCTGCGGGCGGGCGAGGTCTCGGACTGGCTGGCGGCCCACGCGCCGGCCGGGAGTCGGCACGGCCTCATCGTCGTCGGTCCCTCACGACCGGGCGCGGGGGATGCACAGTCGGTCACCGTGGCCGCGGCGGGCGGAGCCTCCGGACATATCGACCTCGCACGGATCGGCCCCGCCGACGACCAGGCTCTACAGGCGTGGTTGGCCGACGACGCGGTGTCGAAGGCGGTACACGATGCCAAGGCCGCGACCCACGCGCTGATGGGCCGGGACCTCCGCCTGGGCGGTGTGACGCTGGATGTGGCACTCGCCGCCTATCTCGTCCGTCCCGGTCAGCGCAGCTACGGATTGGCGGAGTTGTTCCAGCGCCACCTGCAGCGTGAGCTCCCGGAGCCCGAGGCGGCGGAGAAACAACTGTCGCTGCTGGACGAGGTCGACGAGTCGGAGGCCGAGCAGCAGGCGGCCAACTCGGCGGCGACCCGCGCCCGGGCCGTGATCGACCTCGCCGAGCGCCTCGACGTGGAGCTGGAGCAGGTGCACGGTGCGCAGCTGCTCGCGGATATGGAACTGCCGCTCGTGCCGGTGCTCGCGCGGATGGAGTCGATCGGAATCGCGGTCGACTCGTCGGCCCTGGACGACCTCCGCGACGGGTTCGCCGACCGTGGGCGTGACGCGGCGGAGGCGGCCTACGCCGCGATCGGGGGCGAGCAGATCAACCTCGGTTCGCCCAAGCAGCTCCAGGTGGTGCTGTTCGACACCCTGGGCATGCCCAAGACCAAGAAGACCAAGACGGGGTACACCACCGACGCCAAGGCGCTGGAGGAGCTTCTCTCCAAAGAAACCGGGGACACCCCGGGACGGGCCTTCCTCGAGGCACTGCTGCTGCACCGCGAGGCGACCAAGATGCGCACCACCGTCGAGGGGTTAATCAAGTCCATCGGGGACGACGGGCGCATCCACACCACGTTCAACCAGACGGTCGCCGCGACCGGGCGGTTGTCCTCCACCGATCCGAACCTGCAGAACATCCCGGTCCGCACCGAGGACGGCCGACGGATCCGCAGGTCGTTCGTCGTGGGCGAGGGCTACGACTGCCTGCTCACGGCCGACTACAGCCAGATCGAGATGCGCGTGATGGCGCACCTGTCCGGTGACGAAGGACTGATCGAGGCGTTCCGGACCGGCGAGGACCTGCACTCCTTCGTCGGCTCCCGGGCGTTCGGGGTGCCGATCGACCAGGTCACCCCCGAGCTCCGGCGCAGGGTCAAGGCCATGAGCTACGGGCTCGCCTACGGGCTCAGCGCGTTCGGGTTGGCCGCGCAGCTCGGCATCAGCCAGACCGAGGCCCGCGAGCAGATGGACGCGTACTTCTCCCGCTTCGGGGGAGTCCGCGACTACCTGCACGCGGTGGTGGACCAGGCCCGACGTGACGGCTACACCGAGACGCTGTTCGGTCGTCGGCGCTACCTGCCCGAGCTCAACTCGGACAACCGGCTCAAGCGCGAGAACGCCGAGCGTGCGGCCCTCAACGCCCCGATCCAGGGCACCGCCGCGGACATCATCAAGGCGGCGATGCTCAAGGTGGACGCGGACCTCGACGAGCGGGGGCTGCAGAGTCGTCTGTTGCTCCAGGTCCATGACGAACTGGTGCTCGAGGTGGCGAAGGGCGAACTCGAGGAGGTCCGCGAGCTCGTCGTCGACCGGATGTACTCCGCCATCGAACTCAACGTCCCGCTGGACGTCTCCACGGGCACGGGGCCCGACTGGGACTCCGCGGCCCACTGAGTAACCAGTGGGTAACCACTGACGCCAAAAGCGGGCGGTGCGTTTTGTGGTGCTCGACGTATGCCCTAGGTTCATTGCAGATTCGGCTACCCGACGCCTGAAAGGGCACGCACATGACCCTCACCTCACGGCGCGGCCTCCGTGCCGCACTGGCACTGACCGCCACCGCGGCCCTCGCGCTCACCGGCTGCACCACCAACACCGAGGGTCCCGAGGACTCGGGAGAGCCGAGGCAGGAGGTCTCGCTCGAGACGGACGACGAGATCGCCGCCCTCGTACCGGCCGAGATCCGCGAGAAGGGCGTGCTGGTGATCGGCACCAACCCGCCGTACGCGCCCAACGAGTTCAAGAACGAGCGGGGCGAGATCGTCGGCTTCGACATCGACGTGATGACCGCCGCCGCCCAGCTCATGGGATTGCGTGCGGAGTTCCGCGAGTCCGACTTCGAGAAGATCATCCCCGCCATCGAGGGCGGCACCATGGACATGGGCGCCTCGTCGTTCACCGTCAACGACGAGCGGCTGCAGACCGTCGACTTCGTCACCTACTTCGAGGCCGGCATCCAGTGGGCATCGGCGGCGGGCACCGACGTCGACCCCGACGACGCGTGTGGCCTGAGCGTGGCGGTCCAGCGCACCACGGTCTCCGACCAGGAGGACGTGCCCGCCCGCAGCGAGGCGTGCGTCGCCGCCGGCAATCCCCCGATCGAGAAGGTCCAGTTCGATTCCCAGGACGAGGCCTCCACCGCCGTGGCGCTCGGCAAGGTCGACGCCATGTCCGCCGACTCGCCCATCTCGGCGTACGCCGTCAAGCAGTCCGAGGGCAAGATGCAGCTGGCCGGGGACGTCTTCGACTCCGCCCCCTACGGTTGGCCCGTGCGCAAGGGGTCCGAACTGGCCGCCGCGCTCGAGGCCGCAGCGGACAAGCTCATCGAGACCGGTGACTTCGAGAAGATCGCCCAGAACTGGGGCCTCGAGGACGGGTTGATCGACGACGCCGAGATCCGGAAGGGCTGAGTGACCGGTCGGTGAGCACCGCGCAGAACCGCGCCTCGGCCCCCCGAGACGCTCCTGACCCCATCGAGGCGGTGCCGCTCCGGCACCCGTGGCGGTGGGTGTCGGCGACCATCGTCCTGGTCCTGGTGTTCCTGTTCATCTGGGGCGCCGCGACCAACCCGGCCTACGGCTGGGGCACCTACGGCCGCTACCTGTTCGACACCCGGTTCGGCATGGCGGTGTTCTACACCATCGCGCTGACGGTGCTGTCGATGATCCTCGCCGTCATCCTGGGGGTCATCCTCTCGGTGATGCGGATGAGCAGCAACCCGGTGCTCAAGGCCGTGGCCTGGGTGTACCTGTGGATCTTCCGCGGAACACCCATCTACGTCCAGCTGCTGTTCTGGGGCCTGATCTTCACGCTGTACCGGCAGGTCCAGTTCGGTATCCCCTTCACCGACTTCCAGATCGTGCGCTTCGACGACACGATGGTGTTGTACTCGGCGTTCTGGCTGGCGGTGGTGGGTCTGGCCATGAACGAGGCCGCCTACATGGCCGAGATCGTGCGGGCGGGTATCTCGTCCGTTCCGGAGGGCCAGGCCGAGGCCTCCACCGCGCTCGGCATGTCGTGGGGACAGACGATGCGCCGGACGATCCTTCCGCAGGCCATGCGGGTGATCATCCCGCCGACCGGCAACGAGTTGATCTCGATGCTCAAGACCACCTCACTCGTCGTGGCCATCCCGTTCTCCGGCGAGCTCTACGGTCAGGCCCGCGACATCTCCGGGGTCAATTTCCAGCCGATCCCGCTGCTGCTGGTCGCGGCCACCTGGTACCTGGTGATCACCAGTGTGCTCATGGTGGGGCAGCACTTCCTCGAGAAGAAGTTCTCCCGCGGCGCCACCCGCCAGCTCACGGCGAAGCAGTTGCGGGCGCTGGCCGAGGCGGACGGCCTCACCCCCTCCGGGCTCGCCGCGGCCAGAGGGACCGACCAGTCGGGAGGAATGCCATGACTCCGATGGTCAGGGCCGAGCAGGTCTGCAAGAGCTTCGGCTCGCTGAGGGTGCTCAAGGGCATCGACATCGAGGTGGCCGCCGGAGAGGTGCTGTGCCTGGTCGGCCCGTCCGGGTCCGGCAAGTCCACCTTCCTCCGGTGCATCAACCACCTCGAGCGTGTCGATGCCGGTCGGTTGTACGTCGACGGCGACCTGGTGGGGTACCGGGAGAAGGGCGACAAGCTCTACGAGATCTCGCCCCGGCACGCGGCCAGGCAACGCCGGGACATCGGGATGGTGTTCCAGCACTTCAACCTGTTCCTGCACCGCACCGCCCTGGAGAACGTCATCGAGGCGCCCATGCTGGTCAAGGGCGAGTCGAGGGCCGAGGCCACGGAGCGGGCCAGGGTCCTGCTGGAGAAGGTCGGGCTCTCGGCGAAGGCGGACGCCTATCCGGCCCAGTTGTCCGGTGGTCAGCAGCAGCGGGTGGCGATCGCCCGCGCGCTGGCGATGGAACCCAAGCTCATGCTGTTCGATGAGCCCACCTCCGCGCTGGACCCCGAGCTGGTCGGTGAGGTCCTGGGCGTCATGCGGGATCTCGCGGACGCCGGGATGACCATGATCGTGGTCACCCACGAGATGGGCTTCGCCCGGGAGGTCGCCGACACGATCGCCTTCATGGACGACGGAGTCGTGGTCGAGGCCGGTCACCCGTCCGAGGTGCTCGGGGCGCCCCGGCACCAGCGGACGCAGGACTTCCTGTCCAAGATCCTGTAGCCGGCGCCACGGTCGTGTCGCCGGCGGTCAGGGGAGAGTGGCCACGAAGATCGCGGTGCCGGGGAAGATGCTGCCGCGCAGCGGGCTCCACTGCCCCCATTCACGGTCCAGCCATTCCGGCCATTCGGGCTCGATCAGGTCCCGGACCACGAACCCGGCACCGACCAGTTCCCGGATCCGGTCACCAGCCGTGCGGTGGTGCTCGACGTAGGTGAGGTCGCCCTCCTCGTCGTACTCGGTGTAGGGCGTGCGGTCGAAATACGGGAACGCGGCCACGAGTCCCTCGGGGCCCGGATCGTCACGGAAGATCCACCGCATCGGGTGGTTGACGGAGAAGACGAACCGTCCGCCGGGACGGAGCACCCGTGCCGCCTCCGCCATGACCCCGGCGGTGTCCGCCACGAAGGGGATCGCCCCGAACGCGGAGAACACGACGTCGAAACTGTCGGCGGCGAACGGCAGGCGGCCGGCATCGGCCTGGATCAGCGGCACCCGGGCCGCCGGACCCGTCGACCTGCCCGCCGCCTCGGCGCCCACGCGGAGCATCCCGGCGGAGAGGTCGACGGCGACGGCGCGGGCCCCGCGGCCGGCGATCCACCGTGAGCACGGCGCGGAACCGCAGCCGATCTCCAGGACGTCGCGGCCCGCGACGTCACCGAGGAGAGCCCAGTCGCCCTCGTGGAGTCCCTCGGGGCACCACACGAACTCCCCGTCGGGGGAGTGGGCACCGAGGAAGTCGCCGTGTTCGTCGTGGTACTCGACCGCTTCGGTGTCCCACCACGTGCGGGAGGCGCGGACGGACTCGCCGTGGTCGGGGGGGTTTGTGGACGTCACGCTGGCAGAGTACAGTTGACCGTCGCGTGCGTACACGCTCGCGAACATCTGTCCACCTACGATTCCTATCCACTCCGGAGCACCCCACCCTATGACCACCAAAACCACCTCGCCGCAGGTAGCCGTCAACGACATCGGCTCCGCGGAGGACTTCCTCGCCGCCATCGACGCCACGATCAAGTACTTCAACGATGGCGACATCGTCGAGGGCACGATCGTCAAGGTCGACCGCGACGAGGTCCTGCTCGACATCGGATACAAGACCGAGGGTGTCATCCCCTCGCGCGAACTTTCCATCAAGCACGATGTCGACCCCGGTGAGGTCGTCGAGGTGGGCGACGAGGTCGAGGCCCTGGTCCTGACCAAGGAGGACAAGGACGGCCGTCTGATCCTGTCCAAGAAGCGCGCCCAGTACGAGCGCGCCTGGGGCACGATCGAGGAGCTCAAGGAGAAGGACGAGGCCGTCAAGGGCACCGTCATCGAGGTCGTCAAGGGTGGCCTGATCCTCGACATCGGCCTCCGTGGCTTCCTCCCCGCCTCCCTGGTGGAGATGCGCCGCGTCCGCGACCTCCTCCCCTACGTGGGGCAGGAGCTCGAGGCCAAGATCATCGAGCTGGACAAGAACCGCAACAACGTCGTGCTCTCGCGTCGTGCATGGCTCGAGCAGACCCAGTCCGCGGTCCGCTCCGAGTTCCTGCACCAGCTGCAGAAGGGCCAGGTCCGCAAGGGCGTCGTGTCCTCGATCGTCAACTTCGGTGCGTTCGTCGACCTCGGCGGAGTCGACGGTCTCGTCCACGTGTCCGAGCTGTCCTGGAAGCACATCGATCACCCGTCCGAGGTCGTCGAGGTGGGCCAGGAGGTCACCGTCGAGGTCCTCGACGTCGACCTGGACCGCGAGCGCGTCTCGCTGTCGCTCAAGGCCACCCAGGAGGATCCGTGGCGGCACTTCGCCCGGACCCACGCGATCGGTCAGATCGTGCCGGGCAAGGTCACCAAGCTCGTCCCGTTCGGCGCGTTCGTGCGTGTCGACGAGGGCATCGAGGGCCTCGTCCACATCTCCGAGCTGGCCGAGCGCCACGTCGAGGTCCCGGACCAGGTCGTCACGGTCAACGACGACGCCATGGTCAAGGTCATCGACATCGATCTCGACCGTCGCCGTATCTCGCTCTCGCTCAAGCAGGCGGACGAGGACTACACGGAGGAGTTCGACCCGTCGAAGTACGGCATGGCCGACAGCTACGACGAGGCGGGCAACTACATCTTCCCCGAGGGCTTCGATCCCGAGACCAACGAATGGCTCGAGGGCTTCGAGAAGCAGCGTGAGGAGTGGGAGAACCGCTACGCGGAGGCCGAGCGTCGTCACAAGATGCACACCGGTCAGATCGAGAAGGGTCGCGCCGCTGCCGCGGAGGCCGCGGAGGCCGCGCCGACCAACTACTCGTCCGAGTCCGCCCCGTCGTCGTCCCGTCCCGCTGCTGCGGAGACCAGCAGCCCGGCCGAGTCGACCGGTGGTTCGCTGGCGTCCGACGAGCAGCTGGCCGCCCTGCGGGCGAAGCTCGCCGGCGGTGAGTGACCTCGCGGTCTGACGGCGCCACGGGCGCCTGACGGCCCGGACCACGGCCCCGGACGGTCGTCCCACCACGGTGGGTCGCCGACCGGGGCCGTGGTCTATTTGTGCCGGGGGAGATGCCACGGCGGCCGGGGCAGACCCCGGTCACCTAGACTTCGACCCATGCTGATGGTGGGTCTGACCGGTGGAATCGGAGCCGGCAAGTCGACGGTGACGGCAGTGCTCGCGGAGGCCGGTGCGGTCATCGTCGACGCGGACCGGATCGCGAGGGAGATCGTCGAACCGGGCACCCCGGGTCTGGCGATGCTCGTCGCCGAGTTCGGCGACGACATCGTGGGGCCGGACGGCGCTCTCGATCGGGCCGCGCTCGCCGCTCGTGCCTTCGTCGACGCGGAGCGGACCGCCGCACTCAACGCGATCACCCATCCGCTGATCGGGGAGCGCACTGCCGAACTCTTCGGTTCGGCGCCCGAGGACGCGATCGTCGTCCACGACATGCCCCTGTTGGTGGAGGGCGGGATGACTCCCGCCTACCACCTGGTGATCGTGGTGGACACCCCGGCGGAGATCCGACTCCGGCGACTGGTGGAGCAGCGGGGTATGCCGGAGGACGACGCCCGCGCGCGTATGTCCCGTCAGGCGACGGACGAGGCCCGTCGGGCGGAAGCCGATGTCCTGATCGACAACTCCGGCGACCGCGAACCGGTTCGGGAGATCGTCCGGATGCTCGTCGAGCTACGGTTGCGGCCCTTCGAGCACAACCTGCGGACGGGCACACCTGTGGTGGGGGACCGGACAGTGGTGCCGTTCCGGCCGGAATGGGCGGCGGAGGCGGCGAGGGCGACGGCGAGGTTGCGTCACGTGCTGGGGGACGTCGCGACCCGCATCGATCACGTGGGCCCCACCGCGGTCGACGGTCTCGATGCGCCGGACATCGTGGACCTGCAGGTGACGGTGCCCAACGAGGCGACCGTGGAGCGTGCGCTGGCGCTCCTGACCGGAGCGGGATACGTCCGTGACCGCTCCGCCGAACGTCCTCTCCTGCACTGGTGTGACCCCGCCCGGCCGCTCGAGGTGTCGATCCTCGCCGAGGACGATCCGGAACACGAGTTCGCCCTGCTGATAGCCGAGGCCATCGGATCGGATCCGAGCGCGCGGGTGGAGTACTCGGAGATCCTCCGCCGGGCCGACCGCGAGGAGACCCGGGAGTGGGAGCGGACCCTCTGTGAGGCGTCGGACAGCTGAGGGGTCACCTCGACGCGGTCACCTCGCCCTGCTCACCCCACAGTGGTCACCCCGCTGAGCTCACCTGACAGTGGTCACTCCGCTGAGCTCACCCGACTATGGTCACTCCGCCGCGGTCACTCCGTCGGGACCGCGCCGCCGACGAGCTCGGACACCGGCACGTGCCTGATCACCTCGGTGGCCGGGGGCCCGGCGGGGGCCGCGGCCCTGCGGAGTGCGGGCGGGAAGACCTCGGACAGGCTGGTGCGCACGAGGAACACGTTGTAGGCATTCCAGGTGGTGACCAGGTAGTACAGATCCTCGCCCTGGGCCCACGGGTGCATGAACGCGCCGTAGACGCCGGGGAGCACGGAGTAGTCCACCAGGACGGTGGGCCCGGTCCAGGGGCCCTCCGGGCGGTCCGCGGTGCGCAGCACGACCGAGTTGTAGCCCTGGGAGTACATCGCGGTGTACTTGCCCAGGTAGTCGTTCCACATCACGGAGAGCTCGCTGGCCGGACGGGGCAACACCGGCTCGGCGTCCGACGGGTCGGCCACCCAGTCCGTGCCGTCCCAGTAGCGGTAGGCGGCCGGATCGAGGAGTCCCGCGGTCGGCGGTGCCCCGCCGGCTGCGTCGAGGTCCTCCGCCGACGGGGACCCTGCGAGCGGTACGCGGGCGAGGATCGCGGAGCCCTGCCGCCCTGACGGCGTCAGGTACTCGTAGAGGTACTCTCCGGTCCTGAGGTAGGAGCTCATCTGCGAGTCCCGCCAGACGGGGTCCACGGGGGGTGCGCCGTCGCCGACCGGGACCGCGGAGGTGATCGGCCGTGCCAGGGCGGGCACGACGGCCCAGTTCTCGCCGTTGTCCGTCGAATAGGCCAACCCCGAGTAGTTGGTGGTCCACGACCCCGGTTGGCCCCAGTGGGCGACCGACATGAAGCGCAGGTACTGGACTCCCTCGACCGCGATCCCCGCGGTCGGGATGATCGTGACCTCCCCGGGTAGTCCCGACCGGGGAACGATGGACTTGGCCAGGCCGTCGGGACCGGTGGCCGCGGAGTCGATCCGCACTCCGTCGCCGAGGTCGGTGTCACCCGACCGGAACAGGACGTTCGACCGCCACTGGCTCCCGGGGACGGTGCAGTCACCCATCGTGTCCCCGAAGGCCATGAGGATCTCCGGTTCGGTGGCGTGCCCGTTGTCCCACATGATGCCCAGATCGGTTCCGGCCACCCCGTAGCGGCTGATCGACTCGGTGGGACTCGTGGGCCCCGTGACGAGCTGGAGGAACCGGGTGGGGCCGCGGAGGACGGGGACGGTGCCCTCCTCTCCGGTGATCCAGGGGGGCATCCCGTAGACGGACCCTGTGACCGTGTTCAGGGAGCCGGAGAGCCCGTTGCCCAGGGACCCGGTCTCGAGTTGCTGGACGAGTGACCCCGAGCGGTCCGCCGAGCCCATGGCCCGCGAGGCCGATCCGAGTGGACCGGCGGACGCCGAGCCGGTGGACCCCAGCGAACCGCCCGCCATGCCGGCGCCGGTCTGGTTCTCCAGCAGAGAGCCGAAGTTGCCGAACATGACGCTGCACGGGCCGGCCGTGGCGGTGCCGGCCCCGATGCCGGCGAGCGTGGTGACGGACGCAGAGACGGCGACGAGTGCCGCGGCGGCCAGTCGCGGCAGCGCCCGGCTCATCAGGCCCTCGGGATGGGGAGACGGTCGACGAGAACGGTCTCACCGGTCTCGGCCGGATCCGGGGTGTCGCGGGTCCAGCTGTCGTCCGCGACGCGCATCCGGGTGGTGGCGCCCGGCAGGGTCCGCGCGGGGATCTGGTTCAGGTCGGTCTTCATGAGGAAGACGTTGTAGGCGTCCCAGGTGGATATGGTGAAGTACAGGTCGGACCCGACCGTCTCGACCGCCGGGCTCCACGGGTGGATGAAGGCCCCGTACAGGGTGGGCACGTGCCGGTACGACAGGAGGATGTCCTCTCCGGACCAGGGCCCCTCGGGTGTCGCGGCCTGCCGCATCACGATGTCGTTGTTGCCGTTGGTGTACAGGGCGATGAAGCGGCCCAGCCGGGCGCTCCACGAGACGGACAGTTCGCTCACGCGGGGAGGGATCACGGTCGCCGCGGAGCGGTGGTCGCGGCCCCACCCCGCCCCGTTCCAGAACTCGTAGGCGGACATGTCCCGGATCGAGCGCTCCGGCACGCGGGCGAGTGTCACCGCGCCGCTGCGGCCCGACGGGGTCAGGTATTCGTAGACGAAGCCGTCGTGCTTGAGGAACGCGCTCATCTGACCGGCGGTGTGGGTCGTGAACGGGGCCCCGAGGTTCGCCGGTATGAGCCGCGCGCTCCCGGTCCCGGTGCGGGCGGTGCCCGCCACCGGGGTCCAGTTCTCCCCGTTGTCCCCCGAGGCCGCGAGGGCCGAGTAGTTGGTGACCCACTCTCCGGGGTCGCCCCAGCTGGCGACGGACATGTACCGGAGGTACTGCGTACCGTCCACCTCCACACCGGCGGTCGGGATGACGGTCACCTCGCCGGGCAGGTTCGAGCGGGGGAGGATGGACTTGGCCAGACCGGCCCGCTCCATCGGCGCGTCGTCGATCCGCATCCCGTTCGACAGCGTGCGGTCGGAGGAGCGGAACAGGATGTTGCTGCGCCACTGGGTGCCGGGCAGCCGGCAGTCGCCCATCGTGTCACCCAGGGCCATCATGATCTGCGGGTTCGAGGCGTTCCCGTTCTCCCACAGGATGCCCAGGTCGGTGCCGGAGATGCCGAATCGTTCGACGGTCCTGTTGGGGCTCGTGGGTCCCGTGAGCAGCTCCACCGTCGTGGTGCGGCCCTGGAGGACGGGGATGTAGCCACTCGCCCCGTTCGCCCACGGGGTCGCCGGGGTCGCGACCGGTGTGGCGGCGGATCCGGAGAGGGAGCCCGATCCGCCGATCCCGCCGGTCCCACCGGCCGGAGGCCACGGGTCACACGGTGCGGCCGCCGCGACGGGTGACAGCACCGACAACGCGCCGATCGCGAGTGCGGCGACCGTGCCCGCCGCGAGGGGTGAGGGTGTCCGCCGGGAAAGACGGGGACGACGACGAGGGGTGTTCCGGGACACGGCTTCTCCAGACGAGGGCAGCGAGTTGAGGGGAGCTCCAGTGCAGAGTAATAGCAACCTGAGGCGCCGGAGGTCTTTCGTCGAGAGGCGGGGGTGCGCGACGACTCGTAAGCTGGCGGTATGGCTTTCGCGACCGAGATCCCCGACGACGGGATCCCCGCAGACCCGACCGTCCTCTCCTATTCCGAGTTCCGTCCCATCGGGGATGTCGAGCGCACCACCGACCGGTTCGAGGTGGTCAGCGAGTTCGTCCCGTCCGGGGACCAGCCGACGGCGATCGCCGAGCTCACCGAGCGGCTGGGGCGGGGAGAGCGGGACATCGTGCTGCTCGGGGCCACCGGTACCGGTAAGTCCGCCACGACGGCCTGGCTCATCGAGCAGGTCCAACGGCCGACCCTGGTGATGGCCCCCAACAAGACCCTCGCCGCGCAGTTGGCCAACGAGTTGCGGGAGATGCTCCCCAACAACGCCGTCGAGTACTTCGTCTCCTACTACGACTACTACCAACCCGAGGCGTACATCGCCCAGACGGACACCTTCATCGAGAAGGACTCGTCCATCAACGACGACGTGGAGCGGCTCCGGCACTCCGCGACGTCGTCGTTGCTGTCGAGGCGCGACGTCGTCGTCGTCAGTTCGGTCTCGTGCATCTACGGTCTGGGCACACCACAGTCCTACCTGGACAGGTCCGTCTCCCTGGCCGTCGGCCAGGAAGTCGAACGCGACCGGTTGCTGCGGTTGCTGGTGGACGTGCAGTACGAGCGCAACGACGTCTCGATGACACGCGGGACGTTCCGCGCCAAGGGTGACACGGTCGACATCATCCCCACCTACGAGGAGCTCGCCGTGCGCATCGAGTTCTTCGGTGACGAGGTCGACGCCCTCTACTACATCCATCCCCTGACCGGAGACGTCGTCCGGAAGGTCGACGAGGTACGAATCTTCCCCGCGACGCACTACGTCGCCGGACCCGACCGCATGGCCAGGGCCATCGCCTCGATCGAGGAGGAACTGGAGGTGCGGCTAGCGGAGCTGGAGAACCAGGGCAAACTCCTGGAGGCCCAACGACTGCGGATGCGCACCTCGTACGACATCGAGATGATGCAGCAGGTCGGATTCTGTTCCGGCATCGAGAACTACTCGCGGCACATCGACGGTCGCGCAGCGGGCAGCTCCCCGGCCACGTTGATCGACTACTTCCCCGAGGACTTCCTCACGGTCATCGACGAGTCCCATGTGACCGTTCCCCAGATCGGCGCGATGTTCGAGGGCGACGCCTCCCGCAAGCGCAATCTCGTGGACTTCGGTTTCCGGCTCCCGTCAGCGCTCGACAACCGACCGCTCACCTGGGAGGAGTTCTCCGACCGGGTCGGTCAGACCGTGTACCTGTCGGCCACCCCCGGCGCATACGAGATGGGACGGACGGGGGGCGAGTTCGTCGAACAGGTCATCCGTCCCACCGGGCTGGTGGACCCGAAGATCGTCGTCAAGCCCACCAAGGGGCAGATCGACGATCTCCTCGGTGAGATCCGCGCCCGGGCCGATCGCGACGAGCGGGTGCTGGTGACCACCCTGACCAAGAAGATGTCCGAGGACCTCACGGACTACCTGCTGGAACTCGGTGTGCGTGTGCGCTACCTGCACTCGGAGATCGACACCCTGCAGCGGGTGGAGCTGCTCCGCGACCTGCGACGCGGCGAGTACGACGTCCTGGTGGGCATCAACCTGCTCCGGGAGGGACTCGACCTCCCCGAGGTCTCGCTGGTGGCGATCCTCGACGCCGACAAGCAGGGTTTCCTCCGGTCGGCCACCTCGCTCATCCAGACCATCGGCCGTGCGGCCCGCAACGTCTCCGGCGAGGTCCACATGTACGCGGACTCCGTCACCGAGGCGATGCGACAGGCCATCGAGGAGACCGACCGTCGACGCGAGAAGCAGGTCGCGTACAACACCGAGCACGGCATCGACCCGCAGCCCCTGCGGCGCAAGATCGCCGACATCCTCGACAGGGTCGGGGAGGACAAGGACGGGGAGTCGTCCTCCGATCCGCGGGACCGCCCCGAGCTCGTGGGTGCACGGGCGGCGGGGGAGTCGGCGCGGCCACGGAAGGAACTCGAGAAACTCATCGGGGAGATGACCGAGCAGATGATGTCGGCGGCAACGGACCTACGGTTCGAGTTGGCGGGACGGCTCCGGGACGAGATCGCCGAGCTGCGCAAAGAGCTCAAGGGGATGCGCGAGGCGGGAATCGACTGACCCGTCACTGTGACGTCGCGCGCTTACCGGGCACGGCGGGGACCCACGCGCACTACGCTGGGTAGAACTTGTTGCCGACGAGAGGAAGAGAATTGAGCGCCTACAAGAAGGTGGTCGTGGGTACGGACGGCTCGGAGTCGTCCTACCGGGCCGTCGATCGTGCCGCGTCGCTTGCCGCCGACGAGTCCGCGACCCTCGTGATCGCCTGCGCCTACGTGCCCGCCGATCCGCGTTCGGTCAGCCAGGCCGCCGATCAGCTGGGCGACGACGCCTATCAGATCCGCGGTGACAACCCGGCCGAGGACATCGTCCGGACCGCCAAGGACCGGGCGGTCGCCGCAGGGGCGTCGACGGTCGAGGCGCGCACCGTCAAGGGCGCGCCGGTCGAATCGCTCATCAAGCTGGCCGACGAGGTGGACGCGGATCTGCTCGTCGTGGGGAACAAGGGCCTCAACTCGCTGACCGGCCGGCTCCTGGGGTCGGTGCCCGCGGATGCGGCCCGCCGGGCCGTCTGCGACGTGCTCATCGTCCACACGACCTGAGCCGGCGGGCGACCCGG
>NZ_JAALDZ010000248.1:0-4009 GCF_014145125.1 Dietzia sp. CQ4
CGGTCGCGGCCGGCGGGCGGAACTTGAGGATGCGGAAGTCCATCTCCGCCACGACCTCGTCGCCGACCCGCCAGTAGTTGCGGGTGGTGAAGAACCATCCCTCCCCGAGGCCCGTGGTCTTGGGGCCGACCACGTCGAGCAGGACGGACTCGATGGTCACCTCCTCTCCCGGGCGGGTGTAGCGGTGGTAGGTCGAGTCGCAGTTGGTGGCCACCACGGAGGTGTAGCCCTCCGCGTCGAGGATGTCGGTCATGCGGCCCAGCGGGTCGTCGGCCTCGCGGGTCCTGCCGAGCCCCCGCATGGTCCAGACCTGCGCCATCGCGGGCGGGGCCACCGGACCGTCGTGACCGGCCGCGCGGGCCGCGGCCTCGTCGGTGTAGATCGGGTTGACGTCCCCGATCGCCTCGGTCCAGTTGCGGATCATCGGCGTGTTGATGGGATCGCGGCCCGCGCGGCGCGCGCTGCCGCCGGAGGCGCGGACCTCCTCGGCGGCGGCCAGGATGCGGGCGGCCTGCTCGTCACTCATGAGTGCCTTCTCGTTCGGTCGTGGGCGGGCTGACGGGGGGTCGGGTCAGCGGGCGGTGCGGGGCATGCCGAGTCCGCCCATGCAGGTCAGTTCGCGCATCACCTCGTTGACCCCGCCCCCGAAGGTGATCACGACGTTGCGCTTGTTCATCATGTCGAACCACCGCTGGAGTCTGGCGGTGTCGGGATCGGTGGGGTCGCCGAAGCGCCCGAGCAGCTCCTCGATGACCCGGCCGACGTGCTGGATCTTCTCGGTGGAGAACACCTTGGACGCCGCCGAGTCCCCCATCGACGGGTTCTCCCCGGCCGAGGAGACCTGCCAGTTGAGCAGTTCGTTGAGCCGGACGAACGCGAAGATCTCGGCGAGCCCGCGCCGCACCTCGGGCCGGTCCAGGTGACGGACCCCGTCGGCGCCGGTGCCCCGGGCCCAGCCGACCAGCTCGTCGTAGTACCCGCCCGGTCGGCCGGACGGGGCCAGCATCACGCGCTCGTGGTTGAGCTGGGTGGTGAGCATCTTCCATCCGCCGTCGACCTCGCCGACCACCATGTCCGCCGGGACGCGCACATCCGAGTAGTACGTGGCGTTGACGTGGTGGGCGCCGTCGCAGGTGATGATCGGGGTGAACGAGAAGCCCGGGTCGGAGGTGTCGACGATGAAGATGGTCAGACCGCGGTGCCGCGAGTCCGGGGTGCCGGTCCGCGCGGCCAGCCAGATGTAGTCGGCGTGGTGGCCGCCGGTGGTCCACATCTTCTGCCCGTTGATGATCCAGTCACCGGTGGCCACGTCCCGCCTGGCGGTGGTCCGCAGCGCCGCGAGGTCGGTGCCCGCGTCGGGCTCGGAGTAGCCGATCGCGAAGTGGATCGAGCCGTCGAGGATCCCGGGCAGGAACCTCTCCTTCTGCAGCTCGGTGCCGTACTTCTGCAGGGTCGGCCCCACGGTCTGCAGTGTGACCGAGGGCAGCGGGACGTCGGCGCGGGTGGCCTCGTTGGTGAAGATCAGCTGTTCGATGTGGCCGAATCCCTTGCCGCCGAACTCGGTGGGCCACCCCACGCCCAGCCACCCGTCCCGGCCCATGCGGGTGATGATCTCCGCGTAGGTGTCGCCGTGGCGGGTGGTGGCGATGTCCGCCGCCTCCTCGGGCGAGATGAGCGTGGAGAAGTACTCGCGGAGCTCGGCCTGCAGCGCCCGCTGCTCCCCGGTGAGGTCGATGAAGGTGCCCTCCGGCGCCGCACCGGCGTCGGCGTCGGTGGAGGCGGGCGCCACGTGCTCGACGGGGTCGGACGCCACCGCCGACGCGAGGTCGTCAAGGTGCAGCTGCGCGCCGCCGACGAAGCGGGCCAGGTCCTTGACGGCCGAGGAGTACCGGAACATGGGGTAGGTGATGTCCACCCCGACCCCGCCGTGCAGGTGGTGCAGGATCTGCACCGCACGCGGTCCCTCGGTGGCCAGCCAGTAGGCACCGATCGTCGGGTCGGTGGCGTACCGGTCGGCCGGGCCGGTGAGTCCCTCCGAGACCCGCCAGGTCACCGACTGGGAGATCACGTGCAGCGTGCGCGAGATGATGTACACGTCGGCCAGCTCCTGCTGGACCGCCTGGAACGAGCCGAGCGGCTTACCGAACTGCACACGCTGCTTGAGGTAGTCGGCGGTCATGTCCAACGCGCCCGAGACCAGGCCGTCACCGTGGGCGATGCACGCCGACAGGACGAGCCGTCGGAACTCGTCGAGGACCGATCCGTCCCCCGGGCCGCGGAGCACGGCGTCGTCGTCGACCGGCGTCGCGTCGAACCGCATCGCGTACTCCGGCACGCCGAGCGACCCGAGGGTCGGGGTCAGGGTGACCCCGGGGGCGTCGGGGGCGACGACGACGAGGACGGGGGCTCCCCCGGCCGTGGACACCGGCACCAGGACGGACCGGGCCTGGGCCGCGTAGCGGACCGCGGTGACGGTGCCCGTGATCGTCCCGCCGTCGAGGCGCACGGTGGGCTGGAGCGGGAGCGGGCTGCCGGGTTCGGCGAGGGCGGCGGTGAGGATGCGACCGTCCTCGATCCCCTCGAGGAGCGCCTCCTGCTGGTCCGCGGTGCCGAGGGCGACGATCGGCAGGACACCGAAGCCGAGGGTCTCCAGAGCGGGGATCACCACCCCGGACCGGCCGACCTCCTCGAGGACCACGGCGATGTCGGCCACCGAGAGGTCGTCGCCACCGAGCGCCGCGGGCAGGCCCAGCGAGAGCAGGCCCGATCCGGCGAACGCCGACCACAGTCGCTCGTCGTATCCGGCGTCGGCGACACCGCGACTGGGCAGGGCGGTGAGCAGCTCATCGGCCGGGGCGGCCGTGGTGAGCGCCCCGGCCACGGCCTCGGCGACGGCGACCTGGGTCTCGGTACGGGTGAAGTCCACGTCAGATCAGTCCTTAGTCGGGAGAGGGTCGGGCACGGGTTCGATCAGTCCCTGGGCAGGCCGAGGATGCGTTCCCCGACCACGTTGAGCAGCACCTGCTCCGTGCCGCCGGCGATGGACAGGCAGCGCACCATGAGGAACTTGCGCCCCTGCTCGGTGAACTCGACCCCGCCGGTGCCGGTGAGCTCGAGTCCGAACTCGGCGATGTCCTGGCGGTGGCGTACGCCCACGATCTTGCGGACGGACGACTCGGCGCCCGGGCCGGAGCCGGAGAGGGTCCGCAGGGCGGTGCGCAGGTCGAGCAGACTCCCCACCACGCCGTCGGCCACGTGCTTGCCGAGCTCGTCCAGCACCAGGGCGTCGTCCTCCGCCCCCGCCGCGCGGATGAGGCCGACGATCTCCTCGGCGGCGTCGCCGAGCGAGGAACCGCCGCCCATGGCCACTCGCTCGTTGGCCAGGGTCGTGCGGGCGATCTTCCAGCCGTCGTTCACCTGGCCGACCTGGAACTCGTCGGGGACGAACAGGTCCTCGAGGTAGACCTCGTTGAACAGGGCCTCGCCGGTGATCTCGCGCAGCGGCCTGGTCCGGATGCCCTCGGACTTCATGTCCACGAGGAAGTAGGTGATGCCCTTGTGCTTGGGGGCGTCGGGATCGGTGCGGGCCAGGCACATGGCCCAGTCGGCCTCGCGCGCCAGGGACGTCCACACCTTCTGGCCGTTGATCCTCCACCCGCCGTCGACCTTCTCGGCGGTCGCGCGCAGCGCGGCGAGATCGGAGCCGGCGCCGGGCTCGGAGAAGAGCTGACACCACTTGATCTCGCCGGCCATGGTGCCGCGGACCAGCCGGTCGGCGTGCTCGGGCGCGGCCTGCAGGATGGTCGGCACGGCCCACCCGCCGATGGTGATGTTGTGGCGGCTCACGCCCGCTGCCTCGAGCTCCTCGTCGATGAGGAGCTGCTCGGCGGGCGAGGCGCCCAGTCCCCACGGCTCGGGCAGGTGCGGCATGAACAGGCCCGTGTCGGCCAGGGCCCGCTTGCGCTCGTCACCGGACACCGCGGCGACCTTCGCCACGAGGGTCCTGATC
>NZ_JAALDZ010000249.1:0-7345 GCF_014145125.1 Dietzia sp. CQ4
CGGCCACGAGTCCGGGCGACGGCGGGGGCGAGGCGGACGCGGACACGTCCCGGCCGGCACGCAGCTCCCCCTCGACATCGGTGAGGAGTGCCGCCACCACGAGGCCCGCCACCAGCAGCGCGACGGTGACGAGGACGACCCCGATCCGCCACGCCGGGCCCCGCCCCCGCCACACGCGCCGTTCGGTCACCGACCCCCACCCTCCCGGACTCGCCTCACCCCGCACCCGACCGGGCAGCGGCCATCAACCACCCACGCTAGCGGGCGACCTGACGACGAGCGCCCCCGGTGCCGCACCGGCCTACTACACTCGACGCGAATTCCCGGGCGCGCGTCCGGGGTCCCGAGAACGCCGATCAGCGAGGTACGCCAGTGTCCGTCGAAGTGACCATCGAGATCCCCAAGGGCTCGCGCAACAAGTACGAGATCCACCACGAGACCGGGAAGATCTACCTCGACCGGTTCCTGTTCACCTCGATGGGCTACCCGGCCGACTACGGCTACATCGACCACACCCTGGCCGACGACGGCGACCCGTGCGACGCGCTGGTCCTGCTCGACGAGTCGGTGTACCCCGGCGTGATCGTCAACTCCCGCGTCGTGGGCGTCTACACGATGTCGGACGAGGCCGGCGGCGACGACAAGCTGCTGTGCGTGCCGGCCCTGGACCCGCGGTGGGAGCACATCCAGGACGTGAACGACGTCCCGGAGTACGAGCTCAAGGCGATCGAGCACTTCTTCCTCCACTACAAGGACCTCGAGCCGGGCAAGCACGTCACCCCCGGCGAGTGGCGGGACAAGGCCCACGGCGAGAAGCTCGTGGCCGAGGGGATCGAGAACTACGGCACGCATCCCGAGGAGAAGGCCGAGCCCAACCGCGGCTGACCCCGGCCCGCCGCATCCCGTCCCACGGCCACGCGCACCCCGTCCCACGGCCACGCGAAGAGCGTTCCGCACACATCGCCCGAGAGGCGGGTGTGCGGAACGCTCTTGTCGATGCAGGAGGCCGGGTGTGCCGGGCGGTCTGCGCCGGGACTCAGCGGCCGGTGAACCTGGCCTCGCGCTTCTCCAGCGTCGCCGAGATGGCCTCCATCATGTCGGCGGAGGCGAGGAAGCCCGCGTTCCACGTGGCCACGTAGCGGTTGTTCTCGTAGATCTGTCCCTCGATGCCGCGGTTCAACACCTCGCGGGTCCCGCGGACGACGAGCGGGGGGTTGCCCGCGATCTCGGCGGCGGTGGCGTGCGCCGAGTCCAACACGCCGGCGGCGTCCTCGGCCACGTGGGTGACCAGCCCGTAGCGCAGGGCGGTCTCCGCGTCGATGTCCCGTCCGGTCAGGGCGAGCTCCCGGGTCAGCCCCTGGCCGATGATGTGGGGCAGCCGCGCGAGCGACCCCATGTCGGCCACGATCCCCACCTTGACCTCGCGGATCGAGTAGGAGGAATCGGCGGCACCGTGGCGGACGTCGCACGCGGAGATCAGGTCCACGGCGCCCCCGATGCAGCGGCCCTGGACCGCCGCGACAGTCGGGGTCTTGGCCGACGCCACCGAGTCGATGGCGCGGCGCATGTTCTCCACGAAGTCCAGGATCCGCTCGTTACGAGAGGCGTCCGGGGTCTTGTCCTGGGGCAGGAACTCCATGAACTGCGGCATCATCGCCATCAGATCCAACCCGTAGGAGAAGTTGCGGCCCTCACCTGCGATGACGGCCGCGCGGACGTCCGGATCGGCGTCGAGTTCGGCCATCACGCGGGGCATCTCCGCCCAGAAGTCGGGCCCCATACCGTTGTGGGGGCCGGGCCCGATCAGCGTCACCTGCGCGACGTACGGGTCCCGGACTCCCTTCTCGATGCGGACGGAGGAGTACTGACCGGGCGCGACTGAGGAGTCTGGAGTGCTCATGCGCTCAGCCTGCCATGACCTCCTCAGGAGCGGACGTCAGGCATGACGAACCACAGGATCACGTACAGCAGCACCTGCGGCCCGGGCAGCAGCAGCGATGCCACGAACAGGACGCGGACCAACACCGGGTCCAGCCCGAAGTAGTCGGCCAGGCCGCCGCACACGCCCCCGATCCAGCGGTCCTCGGACCTGGTCAGTCGCTTGGGCTGGGAGTCAGAAGGGTAGGTCATGACGTGTCACCTCGTCGTCGTCGGAAATTGGTGGCCGGGGACCTCTCCCCGATGACCTCCAGTCTCCTCCCCCGCAGCGTCCACCACATCCGGGACGGACCCCGAATCCGACCCTGAACCGCGCCTCGGGGTGGGGACGCGGGAGCGGGCGCGGACTCAGGTGTGGAACTCGCCTCAGGTGTGGAACTCGCCGCAGTCCACGGTGAGGGTCTGGCCGGTGATCGCCGACGCGGCGTCCGAGAGCAGGAACACCACCGGGTCGACGATCTCGCGCTCGCCGGGCAGGCGGCGCAGGTCCATCTTCTCGGCGGTGTGGGCGTAGACGTCCTCCACGGTCCCGCCGTACTTGCCCGCCAGGTGTTCGAAGTACCCCTTGAGGGTCTCGCCGTAGATGTACCCGGGCGCCACGGTGTTGACGCGGATCCCACGCGGTCCGAGCTCTGTGGCCAGGGAATGCCCCAGCGCGACGAGGGCCGTCTTGGCGATCTTGTAGCCGGCGTAGCGCTCGCGGGAATGATGGATGACGGCCGAGGCCATCATCACCACGGAGCTGCTCGCGGGCGCGGCGTCGATCTGCTCCGCATCCGGGGTCTCCGCGCCCGCCTCGAGCAACGGGGTGAACTCCTGAGTGGTGCGGAGCGCGCCGAGGACCGAGAGGTCGATCCCCCGCGAGATCTGCTCGTGGTCGGTCTGGGCCAGCGGCTTCATGCTGGGTACGGCGAACGCGCTGTAGACCAGGCCGTGGACCGCATCGGTGTGCTGGGCGACGGTCTCGCGCAACGCCCGCACGGAGTCGGCCTCCGTGGCGTCCACCGCGGCGGCGATCGCGGTGCCACCGGCGGCACGGACCTCGTCGACGATCCCGTCGAGCCGGGAGGCGGTGCGGGCGGCCACGACGACGGTCGCCCCCTGTTCGGCTGCCCGCAGGGCGAGGGTCCGCCCGAAACCGGGCCCCGCTCCCACGATCACGACGGTCTTGCCCTGGAGAGATTCTGACATGAGTTAATAGAACCAGTTCCACCCACGCTGTGGGGGGAAGTTCACCCGACCGGGATACCATCCGCACGTGCACACCATCCCTGAGCAGTATCTTCGCAGCTCACAGGCCCCGAGCCCCCGGACATTGCTGGACGTTCTGGGCTCCGCGGCCCAGGGTCACCCGGACGCCCCGTGCCTCGACGACGGAGCGCGCGTGTTGAGCTACCGCGAGGTGTGGGAGGAGATCCACACCTCGGCACGCTGGATGCAGCAGCAGGGGGTCGGGGCGGGCGACCGGGTGGGCATCCACATGCCCTCCGGCGGCGTCGAGTTGTACCTGGCGATCCTGTCGACCCTCGCCGCCGGGGCGGCGTACGTCCCCGTGGACGTGGACGATCCGGCCGACCGCGCCGAGCTGGTGTTCGGGCAGGCGCAGGTGGCGGCCGTCTACACCGCCCAGGGGATGCGGGTCACCGACCCCGGACGTCCGGCCGACCCGTCGCGACACCGGGCCCCCACCGTCGACGACGACTGCTGGATCATCTTCACCTCCGGCACCACCGGCCTGCCGAAGGGTGTGGCGGTGACCCACCGCAGCGCGGCCGCGTTCGTGGACGCCGAATCGCGGATCTTCCTCACCGGCGCCCCGCTCGGCCCGGGCGACCGGGTGCTGGCGGGGTTGTCCGTGGCGTTCGACGCCTCCTGCGAGGAGATGTGGTTGGCCTGGGCACACGGGGCGTGCCTGGTGCCCGCGCCCCGGTCGATCGTCAAGTCCGGGCTCGACCTGGGCCCGTGGCTGCGCGACCGCGGGATCACGGTGATCTCCACCGTCCCGACCCTGGCCTCGATATGGCCGGAGGAGATGCTCGCCGACATCCGCCTGGTGATCCTCGGCGGCGAGGCCTGCCCGCCCGAGCTCGCCGCGCGACTCGCGGGAGACGGCCGGGAGGTCTGGAACACCTACGGGCCGACCGAGGCCACCGTGGTGGCGTGCGCGGCGCAGCTGGACGGCAGGGGTGAGGTCTCGATCGGCCTGCCGCTGGACGGATGGGACCTGGCCGTGGTCGACGCCACGGGACTGCCTGTCGGCTACGGCGAGTCCGGCGAGCTGGTGATCGGTGGCGTCGGACTGGCCCGATACCTCGACCCGGACAAGGACGCCGAGAAGTACGCGCCCATGGAGACCCTCGGGTGGGAGCGCGCCTACCGGTCCGGCGACGTCGTGCGCCTCGAGGCCGACGGCCTGTACTTCACCGGCCGCGTGGACGACCAGGTCAAGATCGGTGGACGCCGACTCGAGCTGGGCGAGGTCGACACCGCCGTCTCCGCCCTGCCCGGAGTGAGCGCGGGAGCCGCCGCGGTCAAGAAGACCGACGCGGGCCAGTCCGTGCTGGTGGCCTACCTCGTGGCCGACGACCCCGTGGGCTTCGACCTCGCCGACGCCGCCGGGATCCTGCGCGACCGCCTGCCGGCCGGTGTGGTCCCCCGGCTGACCCTCGTCGACGAGTTGCCCACCCGCACGTCGGGGAAGGTCGATCGCGCGGCCCTGCCGTGGCCCCTCGCGCAGACCTCGGCCGCCGAGACCGAGCTGGACGGCACCGACGCGTGGGTGGCCGAACTGTGGTCCTCGGCCCTCGGTGCCGACGTCTCCGGGGTGGACGAGGACTTCTTCGCACTGGGAGGGGGCTCGCTCGCCGCCGCCCACGTGGTGGTGGCGGTCCGGGAGCGCTTTCCCGGCGTCACCGTGGGGGACATCTACGACCGCCCGCGCCTGGGCGACTTCGCGGGATACCTCGACGAGCTCGAGCCGGTGGCCACGGTGGAACCGCGACACGTCAGACCGGTCGGCCGCGGTGCGCAGGTGGTGCAGGTCCTGGCGACCCTTCCTCTGCTGACGGTCACGGGGCTGCAGTGGCTGACCTGGCTGGGGATCGCCAACAACGTCGCCGCCTCCGTGGGAATCCCCTGGGCGCGCCCGGTCTCGTGGTGGGTGCTCGGGATCCTCGCGGTGTTGCTGCTGTTGCCCGCGGGCCGCACGGTGGTGACGGGGCTCCTCTGCCGGGTCCTCATGGCTGGGGTCACCCCGGGCACCTATCCGCGGGGCGGCTCGGTCCACCTTCGCCTCTGGGCGGCCGAACGGCTGGTCGAGGCCTCCGGCGTCGCCAACCTCGAGGGCGCCGGCTGGCTCACACCGTTCGCGCGCCTTCTCGGCGCCAAGGTCGGCCACGGCGTGGACATGCACACCCTGCCCCCCGTCACCGGGCTGCTTACCGTGGGCGACGGGGCCTCCATCGAGCCCGAGGTCGACCTGGCCGGGCACTGGATCGACGGCGACGTCCTGCACATCGGAGCCGTGGCGATCGGCGAGAACGCGGTGGTGGGAGCCCGGTCCACACTGCTGCCCGGCGCGGTGGTCGGCAGCGGCGCGCACGTGGAGATCGGGTCCGCCGTGGTGGGCACCGTCAAGGCCGGGAAGCGTTACGCGGGCTCACCCGCCCTCAAGCGGGGCAAGCGGGGCTCGAGCTGGCCGGCCGAACCCGCACCCCGCAATCGCGTGTGGAGCGTGATCTACCAGCTCTCGGCGGTGGCCCTCGGCGCGATGCCGCTACTCGCCCTGGCCGCCGGACTCGCGGTGGTGGCCCGGGGGGCGCGCGACGCCACGACCCCCGGCCAGCTGTTCCTGAGTACCACCCTGTGGTCCGTCCCCGGGACGCTGCTCGCGCTCGCGTTGTTCGCCGCGCTCACGCTGGTGTCGGTCCGCGCGCTCTCGGTGGGCCTCGAGGAGGGGTTCCACCCGGTTCACTCGCGCATCGCGTGGCAGGCCTGGTGCAGCGAGCGCATCATGGACGCCTCGCGGAACTGGCTGTACCCGCTCTACGCCTCGATGCTCACCCCGATGTGGCTCCGGGCGCTGGGCGCGCGGATCGGCAAGGACGTGGAGGCCTCGACCGTCCTGCTCATCCCCTCGCTCACCACCGTCCGGGACGGGGCGTTCCTCGCCGACGACACGATGGTCGCGCCGTACGAACTGGGATCGGGCTGGATGCGGTTGGAGCAGGCGCAGGTCGGCAAGCGCGCGTTCCTGGGCAACTCCGGAATCGCGTCCGCCGGCCGCAAGGTCCCCGCGCGCGGGCTGGTCGCCGTGCTGTCCTCCGCGCCGCAGAAGGCCAAGAAGGGCACCTCGTGGCTCGGTTCACCGCCGCAGAAATTGCCCAGGGCCGTGACCGACGGCGAGAGCGATGTGCGCACCTACCAGCCGCCCCGGCGCCTCAAGGTGGCCCGCGGCGCCTGGGAGACCCTGCGCCTGGTCCCCGTGTGGCTCTCGTTCCTGCTGCTGGTCAGCGTCCTGGTCGTGATGCAGGAGATCCACCGGGAATGGGGTTTCGGCGTCGCGGCGCTGGCCTCCGGGGTCACCCTCGCGTACGCCGGACTCGTGGCCCTGTTCGTCTCGGTGCTGGCCAAGTGGCTCCTGGTGGGCAGGATCCGCGCGGGCGAACAGCCCCTGTGGTCCTCCTTCGTGTGGCGCAACGAGGTCGCCGACTCGTTCGTCGAACTCCTGGCCGCGCCCTGGATGGCCCGCCCCGCCTCCGGCACCCCGATCCTCACCGTCATGCTGCGGCTGCTCGGGTCGCGCATCGGCCGGGGTGTGTGGTGCGAGTCCTACTGGCTCCCCGAGGCCGACCTGGTCTCCCTGGGCGATGCCGTCACCGTCAACCGCGGCTGCGTGGTGCAGACCCACCTGTTCCACGACCGCATCATGCAGATCGACCGGGTGGACATGGCCGACGGCGCGACCCTGGGCTGCCACTGTGTGACCCTCCCGGCGTCCTCGATCGGCGACGGCTCCACCGTGGGCCCGGCGTCGCTCGTCATGCGCGGCGACCGCATCCCCCCGGGCACCCGCTGGCAGGGCAACCCGATCGCGCCCTGGCGGGGCTGAGCGGGGCGCACCCGGGCGGGACGCACGAGGGCAGAGGCGCCCGCGTGTGTCAGCCGCCGGCGATCGCGCGGAGCGCCTCCAGGTGTGACCCGTAGGCCCTGCGCCCCTCGCGACTGAGCGCCAACCAGGTCCGGGGTCGCTTGCCCACGTACCCTTTGCGGACTTTGACGTACCCGGCCTTCTCGAGCACCGCGACCTGCTTGGACAGCGTCGAGTCGGACACCTCGACGGCGTCGCGGATCGTGGCGAACTCGGCGTCGTCGACCCCCGCCAGGGCGGCGACGATGGAGAACCTCA
>NZ_JAALDZ010000024.1:0-21551 GCF_014145125.1 Dietzia sp. CQ4
GGAGCCGTGCGCGGGGTGGGCTGCTGTGCCGGTGCCTCGTCCGCCGGTGCGTCGGTGTCGGGAACGGCCGGGGTGGCGGCCTCGTCCACCGGTGCCGCGGTCTCGCCTCCGCCGGCCACCTCGTCGACGGCGGCGGGCGCCTGATCGGATTCCGACACGGCACCGGACCCGCTGGTGGTGACGGCGGGCCGACCGGTCGCCCGGACTCGCGGTCCCCCGGCGTACTGGGAAAGGATCTGCAGGCTCATGGGGGTAGCCTATCGCCTCCGGTCTCCCCGGTTGCCCGCCGCTCCCGGGGTGCCGCCACCAGACCGCGCGATATCCGGGCGGCGAGGGCGCGGGCTGTGGCGGATACTGGGCCCATGCGTGCAGTCCGGATCTCAGAACACGGTGGCCCCGACGTCCTCGAGCCTGTCGAGCTGGAGACTCCCTCACCTGGTCCCGGGGAAGTGCTCGTCCGGACCACCTCCATCGGCGTCAACTACATCGACACCTACTTCCGGGAGGGCATCTATCAGACCGCGTTGCCGTATGTCCCCGGCAGCGAGGGCGCCGGGGTCGTCGACGCGCTGGGGGTGGGCACGCCCGACCTCGTGACCGGGGGCCGGGTGGCATGGTGCCAGGTGCCCGGTTCCTACGCGCAGTACGTGGTCGCCCCGGCGGAGGCCCTGGTCGCCGTCCCCGACGAGGTGTCCGACGGCGTCGCGGCGTCGATGCTCCTCCAGGGGCTCACCGCGCACTACCTCATCACCGACACCCATCGTGCGCACGGCGGGGACGCGGTACTGATCACCGCGGGCGCCGGAGGGGTGGGGCAGCTCCTCATCCAGATGGCGGTGGCCCGTGGATACCGGGTCATCACCACCACCTCGACCGAGTCGAAGGCGCAGATCTGCAGGGGCCTGGGTGCGCACCACGTCCTGCTCTATCCGGAGGCGACGCCCGAGAGGATCCGCGAGCTGTCCGGTGGCGGTGTGGCGGTGGTGTTCGACGGGGTCGGGCGGGACACCTTCGACACCGGTCTGGCCTCGCTCGAGCGGCGCGGCACACTGGTGTTGTTCGGTGCGGCGAGCGGCCCCGTGCCGCCGGTGGACCCGCAGCGGCTCAACGCGGCCGGATCGGTGTTCCTGACCCGGCCCAAGCTCGGCGACTTCATCGCGACCACCGAGGAGTACCGCGAACGTGCGGCCGAGGTGATGGAGGGGCTGGTCGACGGGTCGCTCGTCCTCGACGTCGGGGCGACCTTCGGACTCGCCGACGCGGCGCAGGCGCACCGGGCGTTGCAGTCGCGGCGCACCACGGGGTCGATCACGCTCGACCCCTCCAGGTGACCGATCAGAACAGGGAGAACGCCCCCGACAGGGTCTCGAGACCGAGAACGGCGTCGATCGACAGGGCCACGAACACCCCCGCCAGGTAGTTGTTCGACAGGATGAACAGCTTGAGGGGCTTGACCTCGACACCTCGGCGGACACCGGCCTCGAGGCGGTGGGCCATGACGATGAACCAGACACCGAAGCCGACCGCGCCCGCGGCGTAGATCCATCCCGCCGCCGGGATGAGCGCGAAGGTGCACAGGACCGTGGCCCAGGTGTAGAGGGTGATGCGTCGGGTGACGCCCTCCGCCGACATGACCACGGGCAACATCGGTACCCCGGCGGCCTTGTAGTCCTCCTTGTACCGCATGGCCAGGGCCCAGGTGTGGGGCGGAGTCCAGAAGAAGATGATGAGGAACAGGACGATCGCCTGCCACCAGTTGCTCGGCTGACCCTCGGGGAGGTGGTCGGTGATGACCGCCCACGAGACGAGCACGGGCATACAGCCGGCGGCGCCACCCCACACCACGTTCTGGGCGGTGCGGCGCTTGAGGATCATCGTGTAGACGAAGACGTAGAAGCAGATCGTCAGCAGGATGAACAGGGCGGCGAGCCAGCTCTGCGCCAGGAGTCCCAGCCACAGCATGCTGGCCGCGCCGAGCCCGAGGCCGAAGACGAGCGCCGCCCGGGGGGTCACCGCGTGGCGGGCCAGGGGGCGACGTTCGGTCCGCTTCATGACCTTGTCGATGTCGGCGTCGACGACCATGTTGAGAGTGTTGGCGCTGGCGGCGCCGAGCCAGCCACCGACCAGCGTCAACAACACCAGTCCGAGGTGGACCTGCCCGCGGTCGGCCTGCAGCATCGCGGGGATGGCGGCCACCAGGAGCAACTCGATGACGCGCGGCTTGGTGAGGGCGATGTACGACATGACGACGTCGACTACGCGGGCGCGCCCGCTCGCCGGAGCCGGCCGCCCCGAGGACTCTGGAGGGGAGACGGACGGCCCCCCACTCCGGGTCGGGGTGGAATCGTGCACCGGAACTCCTCGCAGCAGATGTCAACGCACTACCCGGCCGATACTACGTCCCCCCTGCACGCTCCGCGAAAGAGCGGGGGCGGGGACCGTCCGACCCCGGGGGCGGGTGACCACTAAGGTGGTCCACGACATACGCGCGGATCCGCGCCGCACCCTCGACCCGGGAGAACCACAAGTGACCAGCGCGTCGGAGATCACCGAGCTCACCACCGCCCGCCACCCGTCCGACTGGACCGAACTGGACACCCGGGCGGTCGACACCGCGCGTGTCCTGGCCGCCGAGGCCGTGCAGAACTGCGGCAGTGGTCACCCGGGCACCGCCATGAGCCTCGCGCCCCTGGCCTACACGCTCTACCAGCGGGTGATGCGACACGACCCGTCGGACCCGAAGTGGGTGGGGCGTGACCGTTTCGTCCTGTCCTGCGGCCACTCGTCCCTCACCCAGTACATCCAGCTCTACCTCGCCGGATTCGGACTGGAGCTCGAGGACCTCAAGGCGCTGCGGACCTGGGGATCCAAGACCCCGGGTCATCCCGAGTGGAACCACACCGACGGGGTGGAGATCACCACCGGGCCGCTCGGCCAGGGGCTGGCCTCCGCGGTGGGGATGGCCATGGCCGCCCGGTACGAGCGGGGGCTGTTCGATCCGGATGCGCCCGCCGGGAAGAGCCCGTTCGACCACTTCGTCTACGTCGTCGCCTCGGACGGGGACGTGCAGGAGGGCGTGACCGCCGAGGCCTGCTCGCTGGCGGGGACCCAACAGCTCGGGAACCTCATCGCGGTCTACGACGACAACAAGATCTCGATCGAGGACGACACCCAGATCGCCTTCACCGAGGACGTGGCCGCCCGCTACGAGGCCTACGGCTGGCACGTCCAGACGGTGGACGGGGGTGAGGACATCGAGGCCATCGAGGGGGCGATCGCCGACGCGCGCGCCGTCACGGACAAGCCCTCGATGATCGTCCTGCGCACGGTGATCGCCTACCCCGCCCCCACCAAGATGAACACGGGGGCCTCGCACGGTTCGGCGCTCGGGCAGGCCGAGGTGGACGCGGTCAAGGAGGCGCTCGGCATGGGCGGCACCGAGCCGTTCACCGTCGACAACGAGGTGATCGCCCACACCCGCGCGGCCCGCGACCGTGGCGCCCGTGTCCACGCGCAGTGGAGCGACATGTTCCACGCGTGGGCCGAGGCCAACCCCGACGCGAAGAACCTCTTCGACCGCCTCTACTCCGGCCAGTTGCCGGAGGGCTGGGACGCCGGTCTGCCGGCATGGGAGGCCGACCCCAAGGGCGTCGCCACCCGCAAGGCGTCCGCCAAGGCCATCCAGGCGCTCGCGGGGACCCTCCCCGAGCTGTGGGGTGGGTCCGCGGACCTGGCGGGGTCCAACAACACCCAGATCGAGGGGGCCGACTCCTTCGGTCCCCCGTCGATCTCGACCGGGATGTGGACGGCGTCACCGTACGGGCGCAACCTGCACTTCGGTGTTCGTGAGCACGCCATGGGCGCGATCCTCAACGGGATCGCCCTGCACGGTCCGACCAGGCCCTACGGCGGGACCTTCCTCATCTTCAGCGAGTACATGCGTCCGGCGGTCCGGCTCGCCGCCCTCCAGGGCAGCAACGCCTACTACGTGTGGACGCACGACTCGATCGGTCTCGGCGAGGACGGCCCCACCCACCAGCCGGTCGAGCAGCTCGCGGCACTGCGCGCCATCCCCGGCCTGGCCGTCCTGCGGCCGGCGGACGCCAACGAGACGGCGGCGGCGTGGCGCGCGATGCTCATGGCCCTCGATGGTCCCAAGGGCCTGTGCCTGACCCGCCAGGACATCCCCGTTCTGGAGGGCACGGCCGAGTCGGCGCGCGAGGGCGTCGAGCGCGGTGGCTACGTGCTGGCCGAGGCGTCGACCGGGTCCCCCGAGGTGATCCTGATGGGTACCGGTTCCGAGGTCCACCTGGCGGTCGAGGCTCGCGAGGTCCTCGAGGCCGAGGGCGTGCCGACCCGGGTGGTGTCGATGCCGTGTGTCGAGTTCTTCGACCAGCAGGATCCGGAGTACCGCGAGTCGGTCCTCCCCCGGTCGGTCCGCGCCCGGGTGAGTGTGGAGGCCGGGATCGCGATGCCGTGGTACCGCTTCCTCGGCGACGCGGGTCGGGCGGTGTCGCTGGAGCACTTCGGAGCGTCCGCCCCGTACCAGACCTTGTTCACCGAATTCGGAATCACCGGCGACGCCGTGGTCGCCGCGGCCCGCGACTCGCTCGCGGCCGTCAACGGGGAGGCATCATGACCAACGCCAATCTCGCCGCACTGAGCGCCGCCGGCGTCTCGGTCTGGCTCGACGACCTGTCCCGCCAGCTGCTCGCCTCCGGCGAGCTCGAGGAGCGGATGTCCACCTACTCGGTCGTGGGAGTCACCACCAACCCCGCGATCTTCCAGGCCGCCCTGGGCGACTCGTCGGCCTACGAGTCCGCGCTCACCGAGGCCGTCCGCGCGGACAGGGATGTCGATTCCGTCGTCCGCGCGCTCACCACCGCGGACGTACGGGACGCCTGTGCGGTCCTGGCCGACGTGTTCGAGGCCACCGACGGCGTCGACGGACGCGTCTCACTCGAGGTCGATCCCCGGTTGGCGGACGACACGGAGGGGACGGTGGCCCAGGCCGTCGAGCTCTCCGCGGTCGTCGACCGGCCCAACCTCATGATCAAGATCCCGGCGACGTCCGCCGGGCTCCCCGCCATCACGGAGGTGATCGGCCGGGGGATCGATGTCAACGTGACCCTCATCTTCTCGGCCGACCAGTACCGCGCGGTCGCGGAGGCGTACCTGGCGGGACTGGAGCGGGCTGCGGAGGCCGGTCACGACCTCTCCCGCATCCATTCCGTGGCCTCGGTGTTCGTCAGCCGACTCGACACCGAGATCGACTCCCGTCTGCCGGCGGACTCCGACCTGCGTGGCAGGGCGGGGCTGGCCAACGCGCGGCTGTGTCAGGACGTCTACGACGAGGTCTACGACACCTCCGGTCGTTTCGGTGACCTCGCCGCCCGGGGTGCCCGCCCCCAGCGGCTGCTCTGGGCGTCCACCGGCGTCAAGGACCCCGCCTACCCCGACACCATGTACGTGAGCGGTCTGGTCACCCACGGCACCGTCAACACCATGCCGTTCGCGACCATGGAGGCGTTCGCGGACCACGGCGTCCTCGAGGGGGACACCGTCCGGGGCACCGGTGGGGACTCGCGTGAGACCCTCGAGGCGCTGCGTGCGGCGGGGATCGACCTCGACGAGGTCTTCACGCTGCTCGAGCAGCAGGGCGTGAGCAAGTTCGTCAGCGCGTGGGACGACCTCATCGCCACGGTGACCTCGCGTATCGACGAGATCCCCTCGGGGTCGTGACCGACCCGGACAGTCGGCCCTCCCCGGCCGTCGGCGACCCCGTCGGCGGACCGGAGGGGTCGGCCAACCCGCTCCGCGATCCGCGGGACCGGCGGCTGCCACGGATCGCGGGCCCGTCCGGGCTCGTCATCTTCGGCGTCACCGGCGACCTGTCCAAGAAGAAGCTCATCCCCGCCGTCTACGACCTCGCGAACCGGGGTCTGCTCCCCCCGGGCTTCTCCCTCATCGGCTTCGGTCGACGCCGGTGGACCCACTCCGAGTTCGCCGAGTTCGCCCGTGAACACGCCCGGGAACGGTGCCGTACCCCGTTCCGGGAGGACGTCTGGGAACAACTGGCGGCGGGACTGCGGTTCGTCACCGGGACCTTCGACGACGACGAGGGGTTCGATCACCTGGCGGAGCAGCTGACGGCTCTGGAGGTCGAACGGGGCACGGCCGGGAACTACGCGTTCTACCTGTCCGTCCCCCCGGACGACTTCCCCACGGTCTGTCGGCACCTCGACCGGACCGGATGCACCAGGGCGGTCGACGGATCGTGGCGCCGCGTGGTGATCGAGAAGCCCTTCGGTCACGATCTGGCGAGTGCCCGCGAACTCAACGCCGTGGTGGGTGCCGTCTTCCCCGAGGACTCGGTGTTCCGCATCGACCACTACCTGGGCAAGGAGACGGTCCAGAACATCCTCGCCCTGCGCTTCGCCAACCAGCTCTTCGAGCCGGTGTGGAACGCCAATCACGTCGACCACGTGCAGATCACCATGGCCGAGGACATCGGACTGGGCGGCCGCGCCGGCTACTACGACGGCATCGGGGCGGCGCGCGACGTCATCCAGAACCACCTCATCCAGCTCATGGCCCTGGTGGCGATGGAGGAACCCACGGACTTCTCGGCCGCCGCGCTGCGGGCGGAGAAGACCAAGGTCCTCGAGTCCACCTCACTGGCGCTGCCGATCTCCGAGACCGCGGCCCGGGGTCAGTACTCCGGTGGGTGGCAGGGGTCCGAGCAGGTCGTGGGGCTCAAGGACGAGGACGGATACGACCCGTCCTCCACCACCGAGACCTACGCCGCGATCACCCTCGAGGTCCACAACCGACGCTGGGCCGGGGTCCCGTTCTACCTGCGCACCGGCAAACGGCTGGGCCGTCGTGTCACCGAGATCGCGGTGGTCTTCCGACGCGCGCCGCACCTGCCCTTCGACGCGACCATGACCCAGGAACTGGGTCAGAACGCCCTGGTGATCCGCGTCCAGCCGGACGAGGGCGTCACGCTGCGGTTCGGGTCCAAGGTGCCCGGGACCGCGATGGAGGTCCGCGACGTCAACATGGACTTCGCCTACGGCGAGGCGTTCACCGAGTCCTCGCCCGAGGCCTACGAGCGGTTGATCCTCGACGTCTTGCTCGGCGAGCCGTCACTCTTCCCCGTCTCGCGCGAGGTGGAGTTGAGCTGGATGTTGCTCGATCCCGTCCTCGACGAGTGGTCGGCCGGCGGCACCCCGGAGCAGTACCAGGCCGGGACGTGGGGCCCGCGTGGTGCCGACGAGATCCTGGCCCGCAGTGGCCGCGCATGGAGGCGACCGTGATCATCGACCTGCCCGACACCTCGACCCGCGAGATCTCCAAGAAGCTCGTGCAGATCCGCGAGGACGCGGGCCTGAGCACCATCGGCCGGGTGCTCACGCTGATCGTCCTCACCGACCACGTCCGCGGCAGCGAATCCGCGATCGAGGCGGCCAACGAGGCCAGCCGGGAGCACCCGTGCCGCGTGATCGTGGTGATCCGCGGCAACCGTGCCAGGGCGGACCGGCTCGACGGTCAGATCCGGGTCGGAGGCGACGCGGGAGCGGCCGAGGTCGTGGTCCTGCGGACCTCGGGGGCGATGGCGTCGCAGTCCGCCTCGTTGGTCACCCCGCTGCTCCTCCCCGACACCCCTCTCGCGGTGTGGTGGCCCAGGCATTCGCCGACACTGCTGTCCGAGGACAAGGTGGGCCGACTCGCGCGTCGCCGGATCGTGGACTCCGACGCCGAGGGCCACCCCACGGACGCACTGGCCAAGCGGGCGGCCGGATACTCCCCGGGTGACACCGATCTCGCCTGGGCCCGGGTCACGCACTGGCGTTCCCTGCTGGCGGCCACGCTGGACCGGCCGCCGTTCGAGACGATCACCGGCGCCACGGTGTGCGGCCCCGAACGGGCCGCGTCCGTGGACCTCGCCGGTGGGTGGCTCGCCTCCCGCCTCGGGATCGACGTCCATCGCGCGGTGGGGCCGAGGATGGTCGTCCTGGAGCGTGCCTCCGGATCGATCGTCATCGAGCAGGTGAGCCCCACCTCCGCGGAGCTGCGGATCACCGGTCACTCCCCCACACGCGTGACGTTGGTGAAACGGAGCGTGGCGGACTGCCTCGCCGAGGAGCTGCGCCGCATGGACACAGACGGTGTGTACGCCGACGCACTCGCGAACCACGATCGCGTGATCTACACCTCGGCCTCCGTCCGCTGAGCGGGGCCGCCCACGTACCGGACGACCGAGACCCGACACCACAGGAGGACCGATGTCCCACATCCGTCATCTCGTCCACGCCGACCCCGACGCGCTCGCCACCGCGGCCGCCCGGGACGCGGTGGAGCATCTGACCGAACGGATCGCCGCCGCCGGACGGGCGAGTCTGTCGCTGACCGGGGGCTCGGTGGGGGTCAAGACCGCCGCCGCGCTCGCCGACTCGACCGTGGAATGGGAGAAGGTCACGATCTTCTTCGGCGACGAACGTTTCGTTCCCGCCGATCACCCGGAACGCAACGACGGCCAGCTGGACGAGGCACTGCTCGACTCCCTGGGGGACCGTCCGACTGTGCATCGCTGGCCCGCGAGAACCGGGCAGGACAGCGATGTCGACTCCGCCGCCGAGCGCTTCCTCGAGTCGTTGACGATCCCCGCCGGGGACGATCCGATCTTCGACGTGACCATCCTCGGGATGGGCCCGGAGGGCCACATCGACTCGATCTTCCCGCACACCCCCGCGGTCGCCGAGACGGATCGGCTGGTCGTGGGGGTCCGCGACTGCCCCAAGCCGCCACCGGAGCGGCTGACGTTCACCCTCCCGGCGGTTCGTCGCTCGCGGCACATCCTGGTGGTGGCCGCAGGTGAGGGCAAGGCGGAGGCGGTCGCGGAGGGAATCGGCGGGGCCTCGCCGTCGGAGTGGCCGGTGGCCGGTGCGGTGGGCACCGAGTCCACGACCTACCACCTCGACGTGGGCGCGGCATCCGCTCTGGGCTGACCAGGTACCGACGACGACGGGGTGCGCTCCTCCTCGCGGAGGAGCACACCCCGTGTGGACCCGCCGCGCGGCGCGACGGTCAGGCGATCAGCCGAAGCGCACCAGGAGTCCGACGGCGACGATGGCGATGAGCCACAGGATGGCGACCACCACGGTCACCCGGTCGAGGTTGCGCTCCACGACGCTGGACCCGGAGAGGCTGGACTGGACACCACCGCCGAACAGTGAGGACAGTCCGCCCCCCTTACCGCGGTGCAGCAGGATGAACAGCATCAACAGCAGGCTGGTGGCGACGAGGAAGATGTCCAGGGCGAGCTTCATGTACGGATCGGGCCTTACGTCGGGTCGGGGTGGTCGGAGGACGACTGGTCCAGACTACCCGGTGAGGTCGTCGAGGCGAATCCCGGCGCGCCCGCCCGTGTCGGGGCGGCCACGCCGGGCCTGTCGACTCAGGGCAGCGGACCGCCGGCGGCGATGGCCGAGAGCTGGGCGAACTCGTCGGGCTTGAGCGAGGACCCGCCCACGAGGCCGCCGTCGACGTCGGGCTGCTCGAGCAGTTCACCGACGGTGGAGGAGTTGACACTCCCGCCGTACAGGACCCGCATCCGGTCTGCGATCTCGGGGCCGGCCAGCTCGGTGAGGGCCCCGCGGATGGCCGCGCAGACCTCCTGCGCATCCGCTGCGGAGGCGGTCTTCCCCGTGCCGATGGCCCACACGGGCTCATAGGCGATCACGGTGGAGGCCAGCTGTTCCTTGTCCAGGCCCGCGAGTGACCCCTTGAGCTGCTCGACGACGACGCCCACGTGGTCACCGGCCTCCCGGGTCTCGAGCTTCTCCCCCACGCAGACGATCGGGCTGAGGCCGTGCTTGTGGCACGCTGCGGCCTTGGCGGCGACCAGCTCGTCGGTCTCCGAGTGGTACTCGCGGCGCTCGGAGTGCCCGACCACGACATAGGTACACCCCAGTTTGGCGAGCATCCCCGCCGAGATCTCACCGGTGTACGCACCCGACTCGTGGACCGACACGTCCTGTGCCCCGTAGGCGAAGCCGAGCTTGTCCCCCTCGATCACGATCTGGACACCGCGGATGTCGGTGTACGGAGGGATGAACGCCACCTCCACCTTCTCGAGATACTTCTCGGGCAGTGCGAAGGCCACCTTCTGCACGAGTGCGATCGCCTCGAGGTGGTTGAGGTTCATCTTCCAGTTGCCGGCGATGAGGGGGGTGCGTGCCATGTCGTCTCCTGTGGGTTGGCGCGTGCGGATCAGTTGGTGCGTTCGAGGGCGGTGACCCCCGGGAGTTCCTTGCCCTCGAGGTACTCGAGAGAGGCTCCGCCGCCGGTCGAGATGTGCGAGAAGTTCTCCTCGCCGAGCCCGAGCGTCCGGACGGCCGCCGCGGAGTCGCCGCCGCCCACCACGGAGAACGCGCCGTTGCGGGTGGCCGTGATGATCGCCTCGGCGACGCCACGGGTACCGGCCGAGAACGCCTCGAACTCGAACACGCCCATCGGGCCGTTCCAGAAGACGGTCTTGGCGGCGGACAGCTTCTCGGTGAACAGCGCCACCGACTCGGGACCGATGTCGAGTCCCATCCTGCCGTCCGGAATCGCGTCGGCCGGCACCGTGGTGTGCGCCGCGTCGGCGGCGAACCCGTCGGCCGCCACCACGTCCACGGGCAGGGTGATCACGTCGCCGAACTTGTCGAGCAGGTCCTTGCAGGTGCCGATCATCTCCTCCTGCAGGAGCGAGGATCCGACGCCGTGGCCCTGTGCGGCGAGGAAGGTGAAGCACATACCGCCGCCGATGACCAGGGTGTCGACCTTGGGGGCGAGGGCCTCGATCACGGCGAGCTTGTCCGAGACCTTGGAGCCGCCGAGCACCACGGCGTAGGGGCGCTCGGCGTCACCGGTCAGGCCGGCGAGGACCTCGACCTCACTCTGGACCAGGTCACCGGCGTAGGCGGGGAGCACCTCGGCGATGTCGCAGACCGAGGCCTGGGCGCGGTGGACCACACCGAACCCGTTGGACACGAATGCGCCGTCCTCCCCCACGAGGCTCGCCAACTCGGCGGCCAGAGCGGCACGCTCGGCGGGATCCTTGCTGGTCTCACGGGGGTCGAAGCGGATGTTCTCGACCAACAGCACGTCGCCGTCGGTCAGTCCGTTGGCGCGCTCACGGGCATCCGGCCCCACCACGTCGCCCGCCAGTTGCACGTACCGGCCCAGCTCGTCCCCCAGCTTCTCCGCCACGGGGGCCAACGAGAACGCGGGATCGGCGGCACCCTTCGGCCGGCCCAGGTGCGCCGTGATCACCAGTGCGGCGCCGGCGTCGAGGAGGGCGTTGAGGGTGGGCAGCGAGGCCGTGATCCGACCGGAGTCGGTGATGGTCGATCCGTCGAGCGGGACGTTGAGGTCGCAGCGGACGAGGATCTTACGACCTTCGACGCCGGCGTCGAGCAGGTCCTGGAGTGTGCTCACTGCCATGGGGTGGGGCTCCTGTCGGGAGGACGGTGATGGTGTGGTCCGGGTGGTGTGGTCCGGGTGGTGTAACTCGGAAGCGGCGGTACGGGTGATGTACCTCGGGCCCGGCCGGGACGCTCTGGGCGTTCCCGGACCGGGCCCGGTGTGATGCGGGGTCGTCAGGCCCTGGGGGCTCTTACAGCGACTTGCCGACCAGGCCGATGATGTCGGCGAGGCGGTTGGAGTAGCCCCACTCGTTGTCGTACCAGGAGGCGATCTTGATCTGGCCGTCGATGGCCTTGGTCAGCGGCGCGTCGAAGATCGAGGAGTGCGGGTCGCCGACGATATCGGAGGAGACGATGGGATCCTCGGTGTACTTGAGGATGCCCTTCATGGGGCCCTCGGCGGCGGCCCTGATCGCGGCGTTGACCTCGTCGACGGAGGCCTTCTTCTCTAGCTCGACCGTGAGGTCGGTGAGCGAGCCGGTCGGCAGCGGGACGCGCACGGCGTAGCCGTCGAACTTGCCCTTGAGCTCGGGCAGGACCAGGGCGACCGCCTTGGCCGCACCGGTGGAGGTGGGCACCATGTTGATGCCGGCGGCGCGGGCGCGGCGCATGTCGCTGTGGGGCGCGTCCTGGAGGTTCTGATCCTGGGTGTAGGCGTGGATCGTGGTCATGAGGCCCTTGATGATCCCGAACTCGTCGGAGAGGACCTTGGCGACCGGCGCGAGGCAGTTGGTGGTGCAGGAGGCGTTGGAGATGATCGTCTGCGAGCCGTCGTACTCGTGGTCGTTGACCCCCATGACGATGGTGATGTCCTCGTTCTTGGCCGGCGCCGAGATGATGACCTTCTTGGCGCCACCCTCGAGGTGGCCCTTGGCCTTCTCCGCATCGGTGAAGATGCCGGTGGACTCGACGACGACGTCGACGCCGTAGTCACCCCACGGCACGGACGCGGGGCCCTCCTTGACCGCGAGGGCGCCGATCTTGGTGCCACCGACGGTGAGCGACGAGTCGTCGAACGTGACCTCCTTGCCCAGGCGGCCGAGGATCGAGTCGTACTTGAGCAGGTGAGCGAGCATGTCGTTCGTGGTGAGGTCGTTGACGGCCACGATCTCGATATCCGTCTTGCCCTCGGCCTTCAGTGCCTCCACCGCGCGGTAGAAGTTGCGGCCGATACGTCCGAATCCGTTGATGCCTACGCGCACGGTCACGTGATGTCTCCTTATAGGTGGTGCGAGAAAGAACCCCTGAGGGCGGGGTGGTGCCCGGGGACGTGACCCAGACTACCCGCCCCATGTGGGGGCTGTGCAGGGTCCACAGGCCACGGATCAGTCTTCGTCGAGCATGTCCTCGGTCACGACGGACTCGGTGTCCGGGATGCCCAGATCGGCTGCTTTGCGGTCCGCCATCGACAGCAGTCGGCGGATCCGTCCGGCCACCGCGTCCTTGGTCATGGGTGGGTCGGCGAGCTGGCCCAGTTCCTCGAGCGAGGACTGACGGTGTTGGACGCGCAGCTCTCCCGCGGCCAACAGGTGGTCCGGGACGTCCTCGGCGAGGATCTCGAGCGCGCGCTGGACGCGGGCGGCCGCGGCGACCGCGGCTCGGGCCGATCTGCGGAGATTCGCGTCGTCGAAGTTGGCGAGTCGGTTGGCGGTCGCCCGGACCTCCCCGCGGGACCGTCGCTCCTCCCAGATGTCCCTGGTGGCGGAGGCGCCCATCCGGGCGAGGAGGATCCCGATGGCCTCCCCGTCCCGGATCACCACCCGGTCGCCGCCACGGACCTCGCGGGCCTTCGCGGTGACCCCGAGCCGACGTGCGGCCCCCACCAGGGCCATCGCCGCCTCGGCGCCCGGAGCGGTCACCTCGAGGGCCGACGACCGTCCGGGTTTGGTGAGGGAACCGTGGGCGAGGAACGCCCCCCGCCACGACGCCTCCGCGGCCGCGACGGACCCGCCGACCACCGCGGCGGGCAACCCGCGGACCGTGCGACCGGCGCTGTCGACCAGGCCGAGTTGGCGGGTCAGGTCCGCACCCCGGTCGATCACCCGCAGAACGAACTTCCGGGCCGGCTTCCCCCCGGATCCCCCGATCGGGTGGATCTCGCAGGGGACCGAGAACAGCGAGTCGAGTTCCCCGGACAGGCGATCGGCGATCTCACCCGAATCGACCTCCGCCTCGATCACCAGGCGTCCCGAGAGGACCTGGAGGGTGCCCGCGAACCGCAGGAGCGAGGCGATCTCCGCCTTCCTGGTCTCGGAGTTGCCCACCGGGACCCTCACCAGTTCGGACTTGACCTGTGCGGTCAGTGACACGCCCTGCTCCTTCGTTCTCCGGTCATTCATCGGCCCCCGCCGTCACCGTGGCGGCGAGCGCCCGGGCGAGCAGTGCGGGGTCGTGTACGGGTCTCATCGTCCCATCCGGTGCCGTCCTGGCGATGTCCGCCACCATGACCCGCGCGCCGAGGCCCGCCGCGGCGCGGTCGAGGTGCTCGCGCTCGGTCCCGCTGAGCGGCATCCGCGGGTCCACCAGGACGACGTCGACGTCGACCTCGGGCGCATGTTGGCGCAGGACGTGGAGGTGCTGTTCGGCGGAGAACCCGGCGGTCTCCCCGTGCTGCGGCGCCAGGTTGAGGACGAGCGCCCGGGTCGCGGCCGTGCGGGCCAGGGCGGACGCGATCTCGGGCACCAGCACGTTCGGGATGACGCTCGTGAACCACGATCCCGGCCCCAGGACGACCATGTCCGCGGCCTCGATGGCCTCGACGACGCCCTCCGCCACGGGCGGGTCGGCGGGGATGAGGCGTACCCGCCGCACGCTGCCGGGGGTGGTCGCCACCGCGACCTGGCCGATGATCGTGCGCACGACCCGGGGGTCGGCTTCCAGGCCGACGACCTCCGCGGCGATGTCGAGGGCGACCGGAGACATGGGGAGCACGCGCCCGGTCACCCCGAGCATCGACCCGACGGCGTCGAGCGCCTTGACGGGATCGCCGAGGAGTTCCCAGAATCCCGCGAAGACGAGGTTTCCCACGGCGTGGCCCGCCAGAGCACCGGTTCCGCCGTAGCGGTGCTGGAACAGGCTGGTCAGCTGCTCGTGCTCGTCGTCGTCGGCGGCGAGTGCGCACAGTGCCATCCGGAGGTCTCCGGGGGGCAGGATGTCGAGTTCGCGCCGGAGACGCCCGGAGGAACCGCCGTCGTCGGCGACGGTCACCACCGCGGTCACGTGGTCGGCCACCATCCGTCCGGCGCGCAGGGTCGCCGACAACCCGTGTCCTCCGCCGAGCGCGACGAGTGATCCCATCCGGTCGGATCCGTCGACCGTGGCCTGGTCGGTCATGCGATCACTCTCGTCCGAGGTCACGGTGCCGGACGTGGACGTCGACGGAGTCGAGGCCGGCGAGCCGCCCGGCCAGTGACTCGGAGATCGCCACGCTCCGGTGCTTACCGCCGGTGCACCCGACCGCGATGGTCATGTACCGCTTGCCCTCCCGCCGGTACCCGGTCATCGCGAGACCGATCATCGTCACCGCGGCGCGGAGATACTCCTCGATGGACTCGTCCGCCAGCACGTAGTCCTGGACGGGCTTCTCGCGGCCGGTGTGCGCCTGCAGCTCCGGGATCCAGTGCGGGTTGGGCAGGAACCGCATGTCGAGCAGCATGTCCACATCCACCGGTACCCCGTACTTGAAGCCGAAGGACTCGACGGTGAGGTGGAAGTCGAACCCCAGGTCACCGAACGGCTTCTCGAGCCGGTGCCGCAGGTCGTGGACGCTCAGCGCGGTGGTGTCGACCACGACGTCGGCGCGGCCGCGGATCCCCTCCAGCACCTTGCGTTCCCGCTGGATACCGTCGATCAGGCCGTCACCCGACTGAAGGGGGTGGGACCGCCTGACGTTGTTGAAGCGTTTGACCAGGGCTTCGTCGGAGGCGTCCAGGAACAGGATCCTCGCCTGCGGGCGTCCGTCGAAGCGCCCCAGCAGTTCGCCGATGTGCTCGTCGAACCCCAGGCTGCGGACGTCCGCCACGATCGCGAACCTCCGGGGTTCCTCCTCCGTCTCGCCGAGCCGATCCACCAACTCTCCGATGAACTTCAGCGGGAGGTTGTCCACGACGTACCAGCCGAACTCCTCGAGCACCTTCGACGCCGTGCCCTTGCCCGCACCGGACATCCCGCAGATGAGCAGGAGCTCGCGGCTCTCATCGTTCATGTCCATGGTTCACCTCGAGTCGCTCGTTCCGCCATCGCCGACCGCACGGTCCGAGTCTCCCACGCCGGCGCCGGACCCGTCCGGACCCGGTGTGTCGGCGGGCGCCGCGTCCGCCGCCGCGTCCGCCGTCGGTGTCGCCGCCGGGTCCCCGGATCCCAGGGTGGCCCGGATCGCGGCCGCCACCCCGGGGCCGATCCCGGGGACCGCACAGAGGTCGTCGATCCCGGCCGCCCGGAGAGCGGACACGGTGGGGAACTTCTCGAGAAGTGCGGCCCGTCGTGCGGGCCCGAGACCGGGCACCTCGTCGAGGACCGACGTCGTCATCCTCTTGGACCTGGCCCCCCGGTGCGCGCGGATCGCGAAGCGGTGTGCCTCGTCGCGCAGACGCTGGAGGAGGAACAGCCCCTCGCCGTGCCGGGGGAAGATGACCGGGTACTCCTCCCCGGGCAACCAGATCTCCTCGAGTCTCTTGGCGATCCCGATCACCGGGACGTCGGTGACTCCGAGCTCGGACAGGACCTCGGCGGCGGCCTCCACCTGGGGTCGGCCGCCGTCCACCACGAAGAGCTGGGGAGGGTAGGCGAATCGGCGGGTCGGGGTGGACCTGCCCGCCCCCGCGTCGTCGGGCTCGGCCCGGTCGTCGACGGGGCCGTCGGTGTCATCGGGGGTCACCGCCGGCTCCTCGTGGTGCCGCCGGAACCGTCGGCGGGTCACCTCGGCGATGCTCGCGACGTCGTCGGAGTGACCGTCGCCGGCCGCCTCGCGGATCCGGTAGAGGCGGTAGTCGCTCTTGCGGGGCAACCCGTCCTCGAACACCACCAGTGAGGCCATGACGTCGGTGCCCTGGGTGTGCGAGATGTCCACGCACTCGATCCGGAGGGGGGCCGTGTCGAGCTCCAGGGTCTCCTGGATCTCCTGCAGCGCGGCCGACCGTGCGGTCAGGTCACCGCTGCGGCGCAGTTTGTGCTGGGTCAGGGCCTCCACCGCGTTGCGTCGGACGGTCTCGGCCAGCGAGCGCTTGTCGCCGCGCCGGGGGATCCGCAGCGACACACGGGATCCGCGCAGGGTGGAGAGCCAGTCGGCGAGCTCGTCGGCGTCCTCCGGGAGGGCCGGTACCAACACCTCCCGTGGCACCGCGGCGGCGAGATCGGCGCCCGAGTCGGCGGCCCCGGCCAGGTCGGCCTCCCCTCCGTAGAACTGGGCGAGGTAGTCCGAGACGACACCGGGGACCGCGAGCGCCGGGTCGAACCGGCCGTCGGCGTCCACCCCGTGTGCGTGCTCGACCACCCATCCGCGCTGGCCGCGGATGCGCCCGTTGCGGACGTGGAAGACCTGGACGGAGACCTCCAGCTCGTCGGCCTCGACGCCCACGACGTCGGCGTCGGTACCGTCGCCCAGGACCACGGCCTGCTTCTCCATGGCCCGCCTCATCGCGCCGAGATCGTCCCGCAGCCGGGCCGCGCGCTCGAAATCCAGGTCCTCGGACGCCTCGAGCATCCGCTTCTCGATCCGCTTCATGATGACGTCGGTCCGGCCGGCGAGGAAGTCGCAGAGTTCGTCGACTATCTCGCGGTGCTCGTCCGCGGTCACCCGACCGATACACGGGGCGGCGCACTTGTCGATGTAGCCGAGTAGACAGGGGCGGCCGAGCTGGGCCTGTCGTCGGAACACCCCGGCCGAACACGACCGCACCGGGAACACCCGTTGGAGTGTGTCGAGCGTGTCCCGGATCGCCCACGCGTGGGAATAGGGACCGAAGTAGCGGGTCCCGGCCCGGCGCGGCCCCCGGTAGACGAATGCGCGCGGGAACTCCTCCCCCACCGTCACCGCCAGGAGCGGGTAGGTCTTGTCATCCCGGTACCGCACGTTGAAGCGGGGGTCGTACTTCTTGATCCACGTGTACTCCAGTTGGAGCGCCTCCACCTCGGTGGAGACGACGGTCCACTGGACGCCCGCGGCGGCGGTGACCATCTGTCTGGTGCGCGGGTGGAGCAGGGTGAGGTCGGCGAAGTACGACCCGACCCGGCTGCGGAGGTTCTTGGCCTTGCCCACGTAGATGACGCGGCCCTGGGCGTCGCGGAACCGGTAGACCCCCGGTTCCGTCGGGATGGAACCGGGGGCTGGGCGGTAGGTGCGCGGGTCGGCCACGACGCCTCAGCGGTCGGCGACGGTCTCGGGGTCGGCGGCCGAGGGCTTGTACCGGCGGACCGTCTCCCGCATGGTGCCCATGGCGTCGACCGCGTCCTGACCGTCGACGGTGAGGATGGCCCAGACCCCGACGTGCTCGTACGCCGGCAGTTCGAGCCGCGGCCACATGCTCGATCGGGGGAACGTGATCCCCACGACGTCGTGCCAGTCCCAGAGCCGCGACCGCAGTGGTCCGCGGACCTCGACCCCCTGTTCGCCCACCCGCACCCTGATCCGGAGGAGGGTGAGCAGGACGCCGGCGAAGATCAGGCCGATCGCCACGAAGGCGAGCTGGTCGGCGACCCCGATGGTGACCCCGGTGTCGTCGCGGACCAACACGACCGCCCAGACGACGTGGGCGAGGATGATGAGGATCGCCAGCGCGATCACGGCGATCCGGAGTCGCCGTGGGCGGTGTTCGAAGTCCCAGTGGGTCTGCCCCGGGCGCTCGAGATCAGAACGTCCGGTCATCGTCCGGCCCGCAGGTCGCGCAGGGTGACGGCCGCCCGCAGGGCGGCGGCGACCGCCTCCCCGCCCTTGTCCTCGGTGGCGCCCTCGTGCCCGTCACGGTCGCGGGCCTGGGCCTCGTTCTCGGTGGTGAGGACCCCGTGGGCGACCGGCGTGGCCTCGTCGAGCGCGATCCGGGTCAGGCCGTCGGTCACCGAGCCGCACACGTAGTCGAAGTGCGGGGTCGAGCCCCGGATGACCACCCCGAGGGCCACCACGGCGTCGTGTGACCTGGCGAGTTCCTGGGCGACCACCGGGAGCTCCACGGCTCCCGTGACACGGGCGACGGTGACCACCGCGCCGGAGGTCTCGGCCACCGCGAGGGCCCGGTCCATCAGTTGCGCGCAGATCTCGTCGTGCCAGGTGGAGGCCACCACGCCCAGCCGCAGCCCGCGGGCGTCGGGGATCACCAATTCCGGCCTACCGGTGCCGCTCATCGCCGATCCTCTCCGTTGGTGTCCGGGTCGATCCCGTCGTCCAGGCCCTCGAGCAGGTGGCCCATCCGGTCCCGCTTGGTCCGCAGGTACCGGAGGTTCTCCGGGGTCACCGCGGTGGGCATGGGGACCCGCGCCACCACCTCGACCCCGCCGGCACGGAGGGCGTCGGCCTTGGCGGGGTTGTTGGTCATCAGCCGCACGCGCGTCACCCCGAGATCGCGCAGCATCTGCGCGGCCAGGCTGAAGTCCCTGGCATCGGCGGGCAGCCCGAGGTCGAGGTTCGCGTCCACCGTGTCGCGGCCGTCGTCCTGAAGCTGATAGGCGCGGAGCTTCTGCACCAGGCCGATCCCCCGGCCCTCGTGACCGCGCATGTAGAGGACCACCCCGCGCCCCTCCTCGCACACCGAGGCGACGGCCGCGTCGAGTTGCGGACCGCAATCGCAGCGCAGCGAGTGGAAGACGTCCCCGGTGAGGCACTCGGAGTGGATGCGGACCGACACGGGCTCGTCGCCCGAGATGTCGCCGGCGACCATGGCCACGTGCTCGACCCCCTGGAGGACGTCGCGGTACCCGTGGGCGGTCATCGTGCCGGCAGGGGTGGGGATGCGGGCCGCGGCCTCGTGGATCACCTGCACCTCGTGCGCCCGCCGCCAGTCCTGCAGGGCCTCGATCGTGATCAGCGCGAGCCCGTGCTCGTCGGCGAAGCGCCGCAGTTCCGGTGTCCGGGCCATGGTGGTCGGATCGTCCTCGGACACGATCTCGCAGATCACCCCGGCGGGCCGCAGGCCGGCCAGGCGGGCGAGGTCCACCGCGGATTCCGTGTGGCCCGGCCGGGTGAGCACCCCGCCGGGACGCGCGCGCAGCGGCACCACGTGACCCGGGCGGGTGAAGTCCCCGGGGACGGCTTCGGTGGAGGCCAGCATCCGGGCGGTGCGGGCGCGGTCGGCGGCCGAGATCCCGGTCGAGACTCCGGTACGGGCGTCCACGGTCACCGTGTAGGCGGTGTCATGCCGGTCCTCGTTGATCGCCCGCATCGGCGGCAGATCCAGGCGGAGGCAGTCCTCGGCCTCGAGCGCGACGCAGACGTACCCGGACGAGTAACGCACGAGGAAGCCCATGAGCTCGGGGGTCGCGAGCTCGGCGGCGAAGATCAGGTCGCCCTCGTTCTCCCGGTCCTCGCTGTCCACCACGACCACGGCTCGTCCCGCCGCGATGTCGGCGATGGCGCGGTCGATGCCGTCGAAGGTGGTCACTGCTGCGGGTTCTCCTCGGTACTCATCAAACCCGGGCGTCGGCCGCGGGCACGGCCACAAGTATGGCGCATCCGGTCACCGGGACCGGCCACCGCGTCCACCGAGGAGACGCTCCACGTACTTGGCCAGCACATCGACCTCGAGGTTGACCGCGTCCCCCGGGGTCAGGCCGCCGAGGATCGTGTCCTCCAGCGTGGTGGGGATGAGCGAGACCTCGAACCACGGTTCGGTCTGGTCGAGCGCACTGACCGCCGACACGGTGAGGGAGGTGCCCGACACCGTGATCGACCCCTTCTCCACCACGTAACGGGCCAGGTCCTGCGGCAACGAGATGCGCACCACGTGCCACTGGTCGTGCTCGGTCCTGCTGATCACCGCGCCGGTCCCGTCGACGTGCCCCTGGACGATGTGACCCCCGAACCGCGCGTCCGCCCGCATCGCCCGCTCCAGGTTCACCGGGTCCCCGGGGCTCAGCGCACCCAGGGCGGTGCGGTCCAGGGTCTCGGCCATGACGTCGGCGTCGAATCCCTCTCCGGCGGTGAACTCCGTGACGGTGAGGCAGACGCCGTTGACGGAGATCGATTCCCCGTGACGGGCGTCCGACGTGACGAGGGGTCCGCGGATCCGCAGTCGCGCGGAGTCCCCGACGGTCTCGACCGATTCCAGCGTGCCGAGTTCCTCGACGATTCCGGTGAACATCAGTGTGGTCCTCTCGTGGATGTGGTCATGCGGTGCGCCTGGTCACGCGGTGCGTCTGGTCATGCGGAGGTAGACGTCACGACCCAGGGTCGCGTTCTCGCGAACCTCGAAGCCGTGCGCGTCGGTGAGCGTGCCGACCCCGGCACCCTGGACGGCGGACCGACCGTCTCCCAGCACGATCGGGGCGAGGTAGGCCTCGACCTCGTCGACGAGCCCGGCGGCGAGGAACGCCCCGGCCAGACGGGGGCCGCCCTCGACCAGGACGTGCTGGACGTCGCCGAGCATCGCGAGCGCCTCCGCGGGATCGCGGGTGGCCAGGTGCCTGAACCGGCCGTCGGAACCCCGCACGGCGGCGTCCGGGGGCACCGGGGTCAGTCCCATCACCGCCCGGAGTGGTTGCCGATCCGTGGGCGCCCCGTCGTCGGACCGGGCGGTGAGCGAGGGGTCGTCGGCGGCGCGGGTCCCCGAACCGACGACGACGACGTCGATCTCCTGCCGTCGTCCGTGCACGTGATGTCGTGACTCGGGGCCGGTGATCCATCGGCTGCTGCCGTCGGCCGCGGCCACCCGGCCGTCCAGGGTGGCCGCGTACTTCCAGGTGACGTACGGCCGGCCCGAGCGTTGGCGGTGCAGCCACGCCCTTAGCGGACCCTGTTCGGCGGCGGCCACCTGGTCGTCGTCGGCCCGCGCCACGTCCACCCCGGCCCGCCGCAACGTCTCCGCCCCACCGGCGGCGAGGGGGTTCGGATCCCGCACCGCGTAGACCACGCGCGCGACGCCCGCGGCGAGG